>CALWIX010000074.1 GCA_944380825.1 uncultured Clostridia bacterium
GATGAACCAACCAATCATTTGGATATCCGGGCTCGAGAACTTGTAGGAAATTATCTGCGCTCTAAAAAAAGCTTTATTTTGGTTTCCCATGATAGAACGCTGCTGGACAAGTGTGGCGATCATATCATGTCAATGAGGGGGGGGGGCATCGAAATACAGCGCGGAAATTATTCTTCATGGGAGGAGAACCGTCGCAGACAGAACGATTTTGAGCTGGCGCAAAATGAAAAATATAAAAAAGAGATCCGTCGTCTGAGTGATGCCGCCCGTCAAGCATCCGGATGGTCTGATCAGACGGAGAAAACCAAAAAAGGCACACGTAGCGGAGAACCTCGTCCAGATCGCGGTTATATCGGTCACAAATCCGCAAAAATGATGCAGCGGGCCAAAAATATAGAGTCTCGTCGTGCAGAGGCTGTGCAAGAAAAAGCAAAGCTTCTAAAAAACTTGGAGGAATCAGAACCGCTTAAAATCTCGCCGCTTGCATGGAAAGGCGGTGGATTGGTGCTTGCGAAGGATCTCACAATTTCTTATGGGCAACGGACAATCTGTGAAAATATTCAGTTAGAAGTTCGAGAGGGGGATCGAATCGCTCTTACAGGTTCCAATGGATGTGGGAAAACGACTCTGCTGCGGCTGATTTGTGGTTCCATATCCCCACACAGCACGATGACTTATACGGGAACGCTCCGTCTTGGCAGTGGACTTGTAATATCCTATGTGCCGCAAAATACGTCGTTTTTGCACGGCAGTTTAGATGAATTCGCACGATTTTGGAAAGTAGATACCATTTTGCTGCGAGCCATCCTGCGAAAATTAGGCTTCGAGCGAGTCCAATTTGAAAAAGAGATACAAGGATATAGTGAGGGACAGAAGAAAAAATTATTGTTGGCTAAAAGCCTGTGTGAAAGAGCCCATCTTTATCTTTGGGATGAGCCCCTTAATTATATTGATGTGCTCTCTCGAGAACAGATTGAGGATGCCATTTTACAATACCGTCCTACGTTGCTTTTTGTGGAGCACGATCGTGCGTTTTGCCAAAAAATCAGTACAAAGACGGTATCGCTCTAATCAATTATGTGTTATTTTCTGTTTTTTTTAAAAAAAGGGAATAAAATTCATTTAAAATGATAATTCTGTATTCCCCACTTGCAAAGAGAAGGAAAACGTGATAAACTGTTCTCATTCACGATACAATAGTGTTTGGGTGGTGGACAATGAAAGAGGCAACTTATCTGTTGGTCGATCAGGATGTTCTGCCTGATGTATATGCCAAGGTGATCCGGGCTAAACAGCTTTTGATGAACGGGGAAGCCTCCAGCACCTCTGAAGCCGTCCGTATGGCGGGAATCTCCCGCAGCGTTTTTTATAAATATAAAGACGCCGTTTACCCTTATAACAGCGGAGCGGTCAACCGGCTTATTACCGTGCAGGCTATCCTGAATGATAAACCGGGCGTGCTGATGTCACTGGCCTCCGTTTTTTACAATGCGGGCGCGAATATTCTGACAATCAATCAAAATATTCCCGTAGGGGGCAAAGCGGTCGTTTCTATTTCCGCTCGTTTGGATAATATTACGGGTACGGTGCAGGAGCTTCTCTCTATGCTCGCACAAGTGGAAGGGGTACAGAGTATCCACAATATTTCGGATGAATAACTGGGAAAGGGTGTTACTATGGTACAGGTAGCAGTAATGGGCCACGGCGTAGTCGGTTCCGGCGTGGTGGAGGTGCTCATGAAGCATGCGCAGAGCATTGCCAAAAGGGCAAAGGAGGAGATCTGCGTCAAGAAAATTTTGGATCTGCGGGAGTTCCCAGACAGCCCCTATGCAGATAGATTCACAAAATCCTTCGACGATATTCTGAGTGATCCGGAGATCCGCGTGGTTGCCGAAGTTATGGGTGGACTTCATCCTGCCTATGAATATACAAAGCAGCTAATGGAAGCTGGTAAGAGTGTGGTCACCTCGAATAAAGAGCTTGTGGCTCAAAAGGGTGCAGAGCTCTTAGCGATTGCCCAAAAGATGAATGTCAACTATTTATTTGAAGCAAGCGTTGGTGGCGGAATCCCGATTATTCGTCCCATCAGCCAGTGCCTTGCTGCTAATGATGTGCAGGAGATTGCTGGTATTCTTAATGGGACAACAAACTTTATTCTCACAAAGATGATCCATGAGCAAATGCCTTTTTCCGAAGCTCTGGCGCTGGCGCAGAAACTTGGTTATGCCGAGCGCAACCCCGCTGCTGACATTGAAGGGCAGGATGCCTGCCGTAAAATCTGTATTCTTGCGTCTTTGGCCTTTGGCCGCCATGTGTATCCTTCCCAAGTGCATACAGAGGGAATTACCCAGATTACCTTGGCGGATGTCGATTACGCAGAATCTTGGGGCGGCGTAATCAAGCTTATTGGAGAGGTAAAGATGCAGGAAAGCGGCAAGGTACAGATGATTGTCTGTCCAATGTTTGTTTCTCGGGAAAGCCAGCTTGCCACAGTAGACGATGTATTTAACGGCATTATGGTACGCGGCGACGCCACAGGTGATGTTGTCTTCTATGGCAAGGGTGCAGGCAAGCTTCCCACAGCCAGCGCTGTGGTAGCTGATATTATTGATTGCGTCAAGCATTTTAAAGCGAGAAAATACTTGTTCTGGGAAGACGGAGATCCCAATTATGTAGAGGATTATCTTGACAACAGTGTCTCTATGTATGTGCGTGCGGCAGTAGGGGATCATGCTGACGCAGAAGAAGCAATACATCGTGTATTCGGCAAGGTAGATTTTCTTACCCGCCGCGATGCAGGAAGCGAGGAGCTTGCCTTTGTCACGCTTTCTATGCCGGAGCGTGTAATCGATGAAAAGCTTGAGGAATTGAAAAAATCCGGCGTCACCGTAGCCGGCAAAATCCGTGTAGGCGATTTTTAAAATAGGTCATATTCTGACAAGGGGAAGATGATTTGATATGATACGCATACAAGTGCCCGCAACAAGCGCAAACCTTGGTTCCGGTTTTGACGCTTTAGGAATTGCGCTGACCATGTACAATCAGGTTTGGATGGAGGAATCTGATACGTTGGAGATTACCTCTAAGGATGAGGTAAAAATTCCAACGGATGAGAGTAACCTGATTTTTTGGGTAGCGCGCCGCCTTTATGAGGAATGTGGACACAAACTTCCGGGCTTAAAAATTTTACAGAAAAATAATATTCCTATGGCGCGTGGACTGGGCAGTAGTTCCGCATGTATCGTTGCGGGACTTTTGGGAGCCAATCGGATGCTTGGATCTCCGCTGTCGCAGTCGGATCTTATAAACCTAGCTGCAGAAATCGAAGGCCATCCAGATAATACTACTCCGGCTATCTCCGGCGGTTTGGTGGCTTCGGCAATTGAAGGGGGACGTGTGTACAGCGTAAGTGTACCGGTTTCAGAAAAAATCCGGTTTGCGGTGTTTATTCCTCCGTTTGAGCTGAAAACAGAAAAGGCGCGTGCCGTTCTGCCTAAAGAATATTCCCGCGAAGATGCCGTCTATAATCTTTCGCGTTCTGCTTTGATGACGGCGACGCTATTTTCTGGAAAAACGGAAAATCTGCGTGTGGCAGTACAGGATAGGCTGCATCAGCCGTACCGTTCCGGCCTTATCAATCATTATGACCAAGTATTTCGTATCAGCTACGAGCTCGGTTCTCTAGGTACCTATGTCAGTGGGGCCGGCCCCACTATTATCGCTATGATCAATGCCGCCGATGCTGACGATTTCCGAAAATATGCGGTAGCGCATTTGAAGGAAAAAGGAATTGAAGGCTGGCGGTTTGAGATTCTCAACGCCAATTCCCATGGCGCAGAGATTGTGATAGAGTAACTTTGAAGTTTGGAGGATAGGCTGTTATGAGTCTGATTGTTCAGAAATTTGGCGGAAGTTCCGTGGCAAATGCCGAGCGTGTGTTCAACGTGGCGGACATTGTCACGAAAACATACGCTAAAGGCAATGATGTGGTAGTGGTTGTGTCTGCCCAAGGCGACACAACGGACGATTTGATCGAGAAAGCGAAGGAAATTAACCCTGACGCTTCGAAACGAGAGATGGATATGCTTCTGTCTTCGGGAGAACAGATCTCCGCGTCGCTGCTGGCAATGGCAATTGAAAAATTGGGGTATCCCGTTATTTCTCTTTTAGGATGGCAAGCCGGTTTCCAAACGACGTCGGCTTACGGTTCTGCACGCATTAAAAGAGTTTTGCCTGAGCGTATCAAGAAAGAGATCGATAAACACCGCATTGTGGTTGTAACAGGGTTTCAAGGAGTCAACCGTTACGATGATATGACAACTCTCGGCCGCGGCGGTTCCGATACAAGCGCCGTGGCGATTGCAGCTGTGATGCATGCGGATCTGTGCCAGATTTACACCGATGTAGAAGGTGTATATACGGCAGACCCGCGCAAGGTGCCGAATGCTAAAAAGCTAAGCGTTATTTCTTATGATGAAATGCTGGAGTTGGCCACGTTGGGAGCACAGGTGCTCAACAACCGGTCGGTAGAAATGGCGAAAAAGTACAATATTGAGCTGGAGGTTCTCTCCAGTCTGACGAGAGTTCCGGGTACTATTGTGAAGGAGGCAACAAAAATGGAGAAGATGCTTATCAGCGGCGTAGCGAAGGATGAAAACGTAAGCCGCATTTCAATTATCGGTGTACCAGATCGTCCGGGTTTTGCGTTCCGTCTGTTCTCGAAGCTTGCCGCAAAGAATATCAATGTGGATATTATCCTTCAATCGGTAGGCCGTAATGGGACGAAGGATATCAGTTTTACGATTTCTTCGGATAATCTCAAGGAGGCAATGGAGATCCTTCAGTCTTATGTAGAGTCTACCGGTGCGAACTATCTCGATTATAATGACAATATTGCTAAGGTGTCAGTTGTCGGTGCAGGCATGGAGAGCCATCCGGGTATTGCCTCAGATATGTTTGAGGCTCTGTTCGAGGCAAACATCAATATCCACATGATCTCCACCAGTGAGATTAAGATTTCGGTTCTGATTGATCGAGAGGATGCTGACAAGGCAGTCTCTGCCATCCACAATAAATTTTTTGACGTGGAATAATTTCACATAAAATCTTTTGAATTTGAAGCAAAAAGCCCGCTGTTGCGGGTTTTTTGCTTTTTTGTTGTTTTTTATGTAAAAACATACAAGAAAAAAGGTGATTGAATTTACAACAGTAACACGTTATAATGAAAAAATATGTAAAATATGTTTTATAATAAACAAAAAGAAATATCCAATATTGTTCAAAAATGGATTAAAAAGGAAATGATCTGGAATTCACTTTCTAAATTTATAAATGAAAAAGGTATCAAAAAGGCTGTTCATTGTTCCTGTGAAAAAGTAACCCGCCGCACAAAACACGACGGGTTTTTTTCATTGTATGAAGCAACGTAAAAAACAAAGGACACCAGTTAAAATACATAAGGGTATCAAAACAGATGTCCCAATTAGGCTTGGGTGTTAAGCAGAGTCGCCAACCGTAGATTTGTACAAATTAAAATACAGCGTCTTTAAATAGTAACCGCAAAGCTGGCGTTTCCTGCCTGCCCCAAAATATCAAGTTCTTGTTAAGATTACTGCTTACAATATCAATGGCAGACAGAAACAAATTAACGCCATTGATGACGAACCGAAAGTTATCATTTCCATTCTTTTTGTAGGATGGCATACTGTATGGTGTTTTCATATTTTGGTGTGCCGTCTGGATTTTTAACAAATGAAACAAATTCAAGGAAAACGCCCTCACGCCGCATACCAAGTTTTTCACACAGGTGCTGACTGGAAAAATTATAGTCTTCTGTGTAAGCATAAATACGTCTTGCACCCTTTTTACGAAAGAGATAGTCAAAGAAAGCATGTGCCGCTTCAAAGGCGTAGCCATTGCCTTGATATTTCTCATTGAGCATCCAACATGGGCTAAATGTATCACGAATGGCATTCTCGTCAGTGTGTGGTTCTCCTGATTCCGGATATGCATCTATTTCGCCAATGACCTTACCGTTTTCTTTTAGTGTGATAGCGAAGTAATAGTCCGTTTCACCCAGACGCTTTTTCATTTCCTTTTTAGCTTCGTCAAGTGAGTTCAATTTCATGCAGGCAAAGCAGTTGACAGAAGGTTCTTTTAAGTATTCATAAACATCCTCGGCGTCCGTTTCTAAAAATGGACGAAGGATCAGTCTTTCCGTTTCAATTATCATGTCTTGTTACCTCGTTTTGTTTGGAACGATACATCTTATTTATCGTTCTGTCTGTTTTATAGCAGCGGTCATAAAATTTCTATTTATGCTAACATAACGGTCAAGAGAAAAAGAAAAATCCCTCAACCTTTTGGTTGAGGGATTTGGTCCGAGTGACAGGAGTCGAACCTGCGGCCTCTTGAACCCCATTCAAGCGCGCTACCAATCTGCGCTACACCCGGAAACAACGTCATTTATTCTAGCACAAAGGGGGGTGTTTTTCAAGCCCTTTTTCAAAAAAAATTAAAATACTTTTTAGGAGGAGTCATTTGTGTCAGTTTATGGGTATATTCGTGTTTCTACAAAGGATCAAAACGAAGATCGGCAGCTCATTTCACTATCAGAATTTAACATACCAAAGAATTGCCTTTTTATTGATAAATGCTCTGGTAAAGATTTTAAGCGTCCATCTTACAAAAGAATGATTCGAAAATTGCAGATAGGCGATCTGGTTTTGATAAAAAGCATTGATAGATTGGGCCGAAATTATGAAGAAATCATCGAACAGTGGAGAATCATCACAAAGGAAAAGGGAGCGGACATAAAAGTCCTTGATATGCCTCTTCTCGACACCACCTACGGAAAGGATCTTCTCGGTACATTTATCGCGGATCTAGTGCTGCAAATTATGTCGTTTACCGCACAGTTGGAGCGTGACAATATCCGTCAGCGTCAACGAGAGGGAATTGAGGCAGCGAAACTGCGCGGAGTTCAATTCGGCAGACCGCCTCTGAAGATACCAGATGAATTCTATCCTTTAAAGAATAAATATAAAATGGGTTCTATTTCTTTGAGAAAAGCTGCCAAAGTACTGAATATCTCCCATGCAACCTTTTCCAAGTGGGTATCGCAAGAACCGTCTTCAAGTTCTATCCATACAGCTTATCCAACGAGAAAATCAGGTGATTTTTGAAAAGTTTAAAGAAATGTATTGCAAAGAATCGAGACGGGTATTATAATAAAATCAAATTTATCTTTGGGGGATTTATAATGACTCAAATTACAAAAGATACGATTATTGGAGATATTTTGAATATTGACAGCAGCACGGCTCCTTTGTTTCTCGAAATCGGAATGCATTGCTTGGGCTGCCCGGCATCCCGTGGAGAAACAGTAGAGCAGGCCTGCCTTGTTCATGGGGTTAATCCCGACGAGTTAATTGCAAAGCTCAATGCGCATATCAATGGCAAATAAAATTTAAAACATGCTTCGCCGCCCGGCATCTTTGCCGGGCATTCTTCTTGCAGGGGAGGAATTTTTTTGGATCGTCCGCTTTTTCAGCTTGCCCCCCGTCTAAGATGTTGTGCCCTGATGCTTCGGCCAGACAGGAGGATGGCAGATATTGGAACCGACCATGCCTATCTGCCAATTTGGGCGATAAGACAGGGGATGACTTCCTATGCGATTGCTTCCGATATAAATAGCGGTCCCTTAGATGCTGCCCGACGGAATGTGCTGCGGTATCGAACTTCCGAGAAAATGGAGATTCGTCTTTCTGATGGGTTGCAAGCCTTTTCTCCTGATGATGCAGACGATATTGTGGTTGCAGGAATGGGCGGTGAACTGATCGCTAAAATTTTAGCGGGAGCGCCGTGGCTAAAGTCTCCGGAAAAACGGCTGATTCTCCAGCCTATGACGCGTGCCGGAGAACTGCGCAACTTCCTTGCGCAGGAAGGGTATCTTGTTATAAAAGAAACCGCTGTAGAAGACGGCGGACGTATTTATGCGGTAATGCTTGTGTGTTATGATGGTGCGCCTGTTTCGACAGATAAGCTTTATCCCTATATTGGAAAGGTGACGGCCGAAACGCCTCAGGGACGACGTTATCTGCAAAGCTGCTGCGCCATGCTGCAAAAACGAGCTGAAGGTATGCATCTAGAAGGGCAAGAGCCTGAAGCCTTAAAGCTTTTTTCGATTGCAGAAGAAATTCAGCACCTTGCCGCTGTCCAAGAGGACACACCGCTAAAATCCGTCTGATAAGAGAAAGGGGAGAGTTTGGTTTATGAATACAGTGAACGATATTTTCTCGTATATGGAAGCATGGGCACCTATTCGTACAGCCATGGGATTTGATAATCCGGGATTATTAGTAGGGGACGGCTCTGCCTTGGTAAACTGTGTCCTCTTATCTCTAGATATTACACCCTGCGTGATAGAAGAAGCAAAAGAGAAGGATGCACAGCTAATCGTCAGTCATCATCCGGTGATTTTCCATCCGCTGCGCCGCCTTTCCCCGCAGGATCCACCGTATCTTCTTGCTAAATATGGAATATCGGCTATCTGTATGCATACAAACCTTGATATGGCCGAAGGCGGAGTAAATACGTGCCTTGCCGAGACATTGGGTCTTGAAAAGGTAGAAGGGTTAGAGCGTGATGCCGAAAGCGGCTTGTTTATCAGCCTTGTAGGGTCACTGAAAGACTCGATGACACCGCGGCAGTTTGCATCCCACGTAAAGAGCGCGCTCCACTGTGGTGGTGTGCGTTACACAGAAGGAAACAGAAATATCAGTAAAGTTGCGCTGTGCGGCGGAGCAGGGGGAGAGTTCCTTGAAAGCGCGGTGAGAGCCGGAGCAGATGCATTTGTTACGGGTGAGGCGCGTCATCATGAATTTCTCGCTGCTGAGGCTGCTGGAATCACCCTTGTAGAAGCCGGCCATTTTTGTACGGAAAATCCGATTGTAGATGCTATGAGAAAGCGTCTGTCAGATTCGTTTCCCACGATACGCTTTCTGTGTTCAGAAACGATGCACGATCCGGCACAATACCTTTAAACGCGCTTTTGCCGATCAAGCGGCGAGAGCATTTTATTTGGAGGAATCTTTATGGCTCTTGATGGAGCATTTTTACATCATTTAAAACGAGAAATTGAAACTGCCGTCCTTGGCGCTCGTGTGGAGAAAATTTACCAGCCTAACCGTGAAGAGATGGTTTTTTTTCTGCGCACGCGCACCGATCATTATAAACTGTTGCTTTCTGCCCGCGCCAACAGCGCGCGGATCCATTTTACGCGTTTTGTTCCGGAAAATCCGAAGCAGCCTCCTATGCTGTGTATGCTGCTGCGCAAGAAGCTTTCCGGCGCGAAGCTGGCGGCCGTGCGCCAACCGGAATTGGAACGCGTTCTATTTTTGGACTTTGACGCCATCAATGAACTTGGCGACGAAGTTCGCTTGACGCTTGCCATCGAGATTATGGGACGGTATAGCAATATTATTCTTGTAGATGAGAAAGGAAAAGTAATTGATGCGCTCAAACGTGTGGACGAGGAGATGAGCTCAGAGCGCCTAGTGCTTCCGGGGCTGACGTATCTGCCGCCTCCGCCGCAGGATAAGTTGTGTCTTCTGACAACGGGCCCAGAGCAAATCGTAGAAAAAATGGAGTCGAATTCCAAAGAGATGGAACTGTCTAAAGGGCTGCTCTCCACAATGCAGGGAGTTTCTCCCATTGTTTGCAGAGAGATAGAGCATATAACCGGCCGTGGGCAGCCGCTTACGGTTCATGGCATGACGAAGGAGCAGCGGGAGCGCCTTGTGTTTTTTTTGAGGCGCTTGCGAGATACTGTACAGGATGTCTCTGGGCAGCCATGCATGGTTATTAACTTGCAGCAAAAACCCATTGATTTTTCTTTTTTTGACATTTTGCAGTACGGAACCGGCGCCATCACACGGCAGTGCGGCAGCTTTTCGGAGCTTCTTGATGCATTTTATGAAGAGCGCGATCGTTTAGAGCGTATGCGGGCCCGCTCGCAGGATCTTCTTCGTTTGCTGACAACGAATTCAGACCGACTCAGCAGAAAGATCAACAACCAGCGTGCAGAACTTGCTCAATGTGCCGAACGTGATAAGCTTCGAATAAACGGCGATCTGCTCAGTGCCAGTCTTTATCAGTTAGAAAAGGGAATGCCCTTTGTGGAATTGGTCAATTTCTACGACGAAGCGCAGCCGGTAGTACGGATCAAATTAGATCCGGCGCTTACACCGGCGCAGAATGCGCAAAAATATTACAAAGAATACCGCAAAGCCCGTACAGCGGAAGAAAAATTAACAGAACAAATCGACTATGCTACGCGAGAACTCGCTTATCTTGATACTGTATTTGAGGAACTCAGCCGCGCACAGACGGAGCAGGATCTTTCTGAAATTCGCCTTGAGCTGATGGATCAAGGATATTTGCGCAAACCGAAAGGGAAACAGAAACCGACACGCCAGTCTCCGCCGATGGAATTCGCTGTGGCAGGAGGGTTTCGCATTTTAGTAGGGCGCAACAATCGTCAAAACGATCAACTTACCTTAAAAAAGGCAAACAACCGCGATATTTGGTTCCATACCAAAAATATTCCCGGTTCCCATGTGATCCTTATCACAGAAGGAAAAGAGGTTCCCGAAGAAGCTATGATACAGGCAGCGTCAGTGGCTGCATGGCATAGCCGAGGAAAGGATTCCTCTCAAGTTCCTGTAGACTACACACAGGTGCGCAACGTCAGTAAACCACAGGGAGCAAAACCCGGAATGGTGATTTATGTAAATTATCATACTCTATTCGTAACACCTATGGATCCTGAAACACTTGTATAAATAAAGAAAACTTTTCCCGGCGCGATAGGATTGTTCGTGCCGGGAATTTGTTATTTTATGCAAATGCAAGAAAAAAATAGAAAAATGCATAAAAATCAATTGACATCTGTACAACAAGCAGGTAGACTAAAGGGAAGATAATAAATTCGGAAAAGGGGGAAATCATGAATGGAAACTCGTATTATTGAAATCGCAGAAAGAATCCGAGGACTTCGGGAATTGCTGAATTTCACCCCAGCAGAAATGGCGGAAGCGGCGGGCATTTCAGAGAAAGAGTATCTCTCCTGTGAAAACGCAGAAACAGACTTTAGCTTTACTTTTCTGTATAAATGCGCTGATAAGCTAGGAGTAGACATTGTGGAGCTCTTGACGGGGGAAAATCCCCACTTGTCTTTCTACTCCATTATCCGCAAGGGGAACGGTCTCGATATTAAACGTCGTCCAGGGTTAAAATATGGACATTTAGGCTATCTGTTTAAGCAGAAACTGGCAGAGCCATTCCTTGTGGACGCGCCATACATTGAGGAAGAACAAAATCAGCCCATTCCTCTTTCTTATCATGAGGGTCAAGAGTTTGATTATATTCTTTCTGGTAGCCTGAAAGTACAGATGGAGGGCCATACAGAGATTCTAAATGAAGGCGACGCAATTTATTATGATTCCAGCCGCGGTCATGGCATGATTGCAACAGCAGGTAAGCCATGCCAATTTTTAGCAATCGTCATGAAAAAGCCGAAAGAGGAGGCCAAATAATCACATGTTAAATATCCATCGGAAATTTTGCAGGGAAACCTTTTACGACGGCAGACTTGTAAAATTTGAGCCTGTTTATCAAGAAAATTTTAATTTTGCTTATGATGTTATGGATGTAATCGCTCATGCGGAACCGGATCGTCGAGCG
>CALWIX010000075.1 GCA_944380825.1 uncultured Clostridia bacterium
CGATAACTGCATTAGACGAATACAATGCAGTATACGCGGTGATTCCACCTGTGACAGCCCTGCTTGCTTCCAAAACCACCGACGAGAAAGTGATCGCCTTCCCTGAGTTAGGTATGGAAGCATTGCATTTGATTAAGGCTGACAGGTATCCGGCTATTATTGGGGCTGCACACGGGAGGAGCATTTATGAAAAGTAATATTATCGCCCTGGTTAGGGACACACTTGTGGAAGCCGGATCGACATTCCGAGAGGATAAAAAAGAAGCGTATCGCAATGCAATTGAAAAGGAGCAAAATGAAAAGGCTAAGTGGGTACTCCAGACAATATTGGATAACGCAGAAGCGGCCGAAAAGAATCGCAGTCCACTCTGTGATGATACCGGAATTCCGCACCTTGTGTTGGAGGTTGGTCAAGATTGCGCTGTGACAGGGCGTATGCTGGATGAGATCAAGCAGGGAGTAAAGGAAGGACTGAGAAAGCTCCCTGGTCGGCCAATGGGGATCATAGGTGACGACAGCCGCCGGATCGATCAGAGCGGCGGTCTGAATCCAGATCCGTCCGGCGTTGAGCCATCACCGATTCTGCTACAGCGTTGTGAAGAAAATGTGATACGGCTCCACATCCTGATGCTCGGTGGCGGACCAGCGATCCGGGCAAAAACTTATCGTGTATTTCACAAGCACAGCACACAGGTGGTCTTGGATGAAATCGTTAACTGGGCAAAGGAAGGCGTAGCGCAGCTTGGATGCTCTCCATGCACGCTTGCTGTAGGAGTTGGTCGCTCTCACTTTGAGGCAACCTCCATGATGCTCCAAGCGCAGGTGGATGGAAGGTATGACGTCCAATCTGAGATGGAGAACGAGATCACCAAGAGAGTAAATGAGGCTAATATCGGGCCTCTTGGACTTGGCGGAAATACATCGGTGCTCGCCACATTCATGAAGGTTGGTCCGCAGAGGGCATCTGGGGTTCGTATCGTATGTGTTCGTCCTACATGTTGCTTTGAGCCGAGAATTGCAACCGTAGAGCTATAAAATAAAATTGCCAAAAACTTGATATCTCTCGTACAGACAAAATTTTAAGTGATATAATAGTATTTAACACTATTTTGAAGGGACGCTGATTTTCCATCGACTATTATTTTAATTCTGCTTTGTCGAAAGCCACCCCCGAAAATGTAATAGTATGGAGTGCTGTTACTGCGTTTTTTGGAATAGTATGTTTTCTACTTTATAGAAGCGGAAGGCTGAAGATGTCTAAGGCTATTGCTCTGCCCGTCTTCATCTTCTACCTCTCTTTTGTTCTTACTATCACTATTTTTGAACGTGTACCTACGCAGAATCCGCGCTATGAACTTACGCTGTTTTGGTCGTATAGAGCGATTATAAACGGTATGACAAGGTTGATAGCGGAGAACTTCTGGAATATTATATTGTTTATTCCGATAGGGATACTGCTCTCTGTTCTGATTTCTCAGAAGAATGCCTGGTTTTCAATTATTCTGAGCTTAATTCTGTCAGCAGCTCTTGAAGTGACGCAACTGATAACCCATAGGGGCCTATTTGAATTTGATGATATTATCCACAATGTTCTTGGCGCAGTGATTGGGGTAATGCTGTATATGCTTTCGAAAAACTTGAGGGAGAAATTTCAAGATAGAAAAAAAGAAAAAGGCAAATAAAAGCTTTGGGGCTATTTCGAAGCCTTTGACCTTTCAGTATTTATAGCCTGACATCTGAACCGGGATTATCTGGAAAACCTGACCGAGCTGCATCCAACAAGGCTGACCGGCATCCTTGCCTGCCGAGCCGTTTCGTGAACTGGTAGCGGCAAGGAACAGAGCGATCTTCTCTTCCCATTCCTCTTCCCAATAATGGACCGTGACCTGACCATCGCCCCATTCAATCGAATACAGATTGTCAGAAAACGGAGAATTCCATCTGTCTATGGTCTGAATGTGGCCTTTTTCCCGCATCAGGAACGCGTTGATCCTCTGAAAAGCGCTGATTCTTCCATTTCCTAAAAAATCCCGCGCTTCCGAAGTCACAATGGAATATTCGCCGCTTGGGGAAGAAAACGAAAAATATTTCAGATCTGCATCCCTGCCGTTTCCCAAAGCACAGACGCCAAAGTAGGCCGCAGCAAACAAAACGATCGCAGCCGTCCCGATGACCGCACTCATGCGCTTTCGTTTCTCTTTTACAAGAACAGCGGAATGCAATGAAATACCGATCAATAAAAATACTGCAATCACATACCCGGCAATGATTTGGAAGCCGACGTATTTCACGGTATAATAATGTTGCATTCTTTCCATAATAATCAACGATCACAAGCATTAATGGCAAATATGATATATCACAACGCATGAGGTCCTATAGATTAGAAAAAAACTTACGCAAGTAAACTCACATATGAAAATTTCCACTTCTCGGACATCTGAATTTTGGAAGCGAGTTCTCATCGCACAAAAATTTTCAATCAGGCGCGTTTTCTCAAATTTTCAAGCTGAGCGCGCGTTCTTATCAAATAAGCCTCTATTTACTTTTCTTCATCTCCCTCTCCTTCCCTCATTTTCCCATTGCACTTGCCTCATTTTAATGGTATCCTAATATCAGCTATAATGGGATTTGCGGATCTGTCAGTCCGCACAGCGAGGGGCGCAAAAATATGGAACCAAGCCATGACATCGCAGAATATAGAGAACGCAGAAAATTCTGGCGGACCGTCGTCGCGGCGGCCGTCTGCGGCGGGCTCGCACTCTTCTCCGTCGGCGTTTACCTGCTTTGCAGATATGTCTTTCCTTCGGATAAGATATCCGAAATCTACACGGACAAGCTTTTCTACTATATCTCCTGGCCGATCAAGAAAGCAATCGCCTATTTTCCTTTTTCGGTCGCGGAAATCGCGCTTTATGCAAGCATTGCGACAATCCTGTTCTGGTTTATAAAAATGCTTGTCGGAACGGTATGCGCCGGCCGCAGATGCTACATACGGAAAAAGCAGAACGTCCCGATCGGAGGCTTTTCCCTGCTGCGGCCTCTTGTGCAGCTCGTTCTCAGGCTGTCAAGCTTTATTTGCGTCGTTGTGTCGGCGTTTGTGCTGTTTGGGGGAATCAACTATACCAGCCTCACC
>CALWIX010000076.1 GCA_944380825.1 uncultured Clostridia bacterium
CAGGAGATCGTTCTTTCAGCTTTTACCGAAAAAACGGAGCCGATACAATGCTGCGTACCGAAGAAGTGGATCTGTCGCTATTGGAGGGCTGCCCATACTTTTTCTGCAGTTCCGTTATGATGGCGGAAGGGGAATCGCGAAAAACAAGCTTTGACCTCATGCGAGCGGCGCGGCAGCGCGGCTGCAGCGTTTATTTCGACCCCAATCTGCGTATGAATCTTTGGAAAAGTCCTGAAGAGGTGCGGCGGGTCAATCTGGAAGCGATGCCTTTGGCCGATATCATAAAAGTATCCGAAGAGGAGCTCTCGTTTTTAACAGAGGATCCTGACTATAAACGCGCGGCGCGGATGATACAGCAAACATATACCTTTCAGGCTGTGCTGGTAACGCTGGGTGCGAAGGGCTGCTTTGCCCTTATAAATGGGAAGGAATTTGAACTGCCAGCCTGTCCCGTAAAGGCTGTTGACACAACGGCTGCGGGGGATTCGTTTAACGGTGGTTTCCTGTACGCTTTAAACCGTACAGGGAAAAAACTCGCAGAATGTTCCGCGCAAGAGATTACAGAGATTCTGCGTTTTGCCAATACGGTGGGCGGGCTCACCACCACCAAAAAAGGGGCGATTTGTGCGCTGCCCTCTCTCAGTGAGGTAGAAGAAATGCTGGCGCGTCCCTAACCGTTTTTCCTGTTTGTGTTGTACAGCTGCAATAGAGTAGAATCCGGGGGGTGTGTGAAATAAAAATTTTAAATTTTGGTTCGCTGAATATGGATAGATCCTACCGGGTGAATCATTTTGTACGCGCAGGGGAAACCATTTCGGCTTCCGAACTGGGAACGTCCCCCGGTGGAAAGGGTCTTAATCAATCGGTAGCGCTGGCGCGGGCCGGAGCAGAGGTTTACCATTTGGGTGCTGTCGGCACAGACGGTGGACCACTTCTCGAGATCCTTAGGAGTTCCGGAGTGGATCCCCGGTTTGTCCGCACGTTAGACGGAAGCAGCGGCCACGCGATTATCCAGATTACTCCCGACGGGGAGAACTGCATTATCATCTTTGGAGGGACAAACCGCCAAATAACGCGAGAGATGGTAGACGAGGCTCTGCTATTTTTAGAACCAAGTGATATTTTGCTGCTGCAGAACGAAACCTCTCAGGGAGAATATGCCATTCGTGAAGCGAAGCAGCGCGGTCTGCGCATTGCGTTTAATCCGTCTCCTATTACAGAAGATTTGCTGCGTTATCCGCTGGAACTTGTAGATTGCCTGCTTGTCAACGAGGTAGAAGGAGCTGCTCTCTCCGGTGCTTTCGGTGGAGAACCAACACAGATCCTTTCGGATCTGTGCCGTAAATACCCTCAAACGTCCGTAGTGTTCACCATCGGCGCGAAAGGCGTTCTCTTTGGCAAGGGGGAGAAAAGGGAGCGCTGCGGTATTTACAAGGTTCCTGTGGTGGATACAACAGCGGCGGGAGATACCTTTTGCGGATATTTTCTTTCCGGTACCTCACGAGGACTTTCCGTGCTGGAAGCTTTGAAGCTTGCAAGTAAAGCTGCCGCTATTGCGGTGAGCCGTGCGGGAGCGGCCGAAAGCATTCCCACTCTCCAAGAGGTAGAAAAAGCCGATTGGATACCAAAAACCTGAATATCCTTTTGCATAGGAAAAATTTACTGTATAAACACACAAAAACCCGCCCATACTTTCCACTGAAAAAGAAGAAAGGCGGGCGGGTTTTATGAAAACCATAGAAAAAGCAATTATAGCGGCATTTGTACTCACCGTATTATTTTTATTTACAGGAATAGCGGGCGCCGGCGAGGATATTCCGAGCCATGTTCTGCGGCTGCATGTTCTGGCTAATTCCGATACGTATGCGGATCAGGAACTGAAACTTGCGGTACGGGATCGCATTTTGGCCGAAAGCGAAGGGATTTTCTTGGGTGTACATACGAAGCAGCAGGCCGAAGCGGCTGTCATCGCCCAGATAGAGCGGCTCGAGACCGCCGCCCGAGAGGAAATCCGTGCGCATGGCTATGAATATCCGGTAGAAATTCATCTGGAAAATGTCTACTTTCCGACGCGTCAGTATGGAGACATCACCTTCCCGGCTGGACGCTACGATGCGCTTCGCGTTATGATAGGGGAAGCGCAGGGACATAACTGGTGGTGTGTGCTGGTTCCATCGCTTTGCGTTCCGGCTGCAGGCGATCAAACGCAGTTAGAAGATGTTCTCAGTGCGCCGCAGCTAGATCTTTTGGAAAGTGGATATGATATTAAATTTAAATCCGTAGAACTTTATGAGCAGGCAAAAGAGTGGTTAGACGAACTCTTTTAAGTCCTATTTGTATTTGGTTTTGTGGAATCGATCAAAAGAATAGACTGGGCACGGCGTTGAATTTCCGTATTTTTCTCTGGGAGATCCAGCAGAAAATCAGAAGAAACATCGAAGAGAAGCGCAAGTCTGCGCAGCATTTCTAGGGAAGGCTGTGTTTTTTCAGATTCATAGTAAGTGTAGGTGGAGCGGTTAATTCCAAGCATGTATGCAACTTCATTTTGTGTCAGTCCATGAATTTCACGCAGTATTTTTAGCTTTTTTCCTAAATAAATTTTAGACACAGACAAATTTTGTCTCATTATTAGCCTTCTCTACGATACTATAAGCACTATTTTTTGGAAAAATATATTTATAGTATATCTAATTTTCTCTCCTTTATCAATAGTCTATGTATTTGTCAAAAAAATATTTATAGACTAATGGCAAGGAGATGATGCGCATGAGCCAAATCAGCAAAGTAGTTGGACACAGGATTCGGAATTATCGTCTTCAAATGGGGCTCAGTCAGGAAGAACTTGCAGAAAAAGCGGGGTGTCATCCCACATATGTCAGCCAAATAGAGCGCGGTGAAAAGAATGCAACCATTGAAAGTATAGAAAAACTTTCTACTGCACTGTGTATTCCTATGTCGAAATTGTTCGAGTTTTTGGGCGGAAGCCGTGAGGACGATCGAGATTATCCATTTTTATGTCATGAGCTGGTATCCTCTTTAAAGAGAGAAGAACAGAAAGAGCTGTATGAGATTATACAAATGATTCAGCGATATAAAAACAGGTAGATTTTAGAAAAGGAGGATATGGGATGCTCCATTTGATTTTGGGCCGTGCCGGAAGTGGAAAGACGTACCGTGCACAGCATTTGCTCTGTGAATTGGCCAGAGGGCAAAACGAAAAGCAAATGCTTCTAGTTCCGGAGCAGTACTCTTTTGAGAGTGAACGGGGAATGCTTTCTCTGCTCGGCCCAGAAAACGCGCAGCGTATTCCGGTGATGAGTTTTACGCGCCTGAGCGACTTTGTGTTCCGGCAGTACGGGGGGCTGGCGGGAAAACGGCTTGATGACGGCGGCCGCAGTATCCTCATGAGCCTTGCGCTGGAGGAGTTGGAGGATCAGCTCCCCATGTATCGGCGCCAAGCCAAAACGCCGGAGCTCGCTTCACTGATGCTGCATATTTCCACAGAGATGAAAATGTGCGCCCAGTCCCCGCAAAGGCTGCTGGAGATCTCAAATGCTGTTTCTGATGCCTCTCTGCGCGAAAAGACGAAAGAGATTGCCCTCATCCTTTCTGCTTACGACGCTATGGTTGCGCGGACGTATCTAGATCCTTTTGACGATCTGACACGTCTGACCGAGAAACTGCGAGAAGAATCCTTTTTCTGTGGATATACAGTGGCGATCGACTCCTTCAGCGGCTTTACGGCACAAGAATATGGTGTGTTGGAATGTATTCTCCGTCAAGCCAAGGACGTCTTCGTCACCCTGTGCGCCGATCGGATCGATGATCCGGAAAACGGCGTGGGATTATTTTCACTTGTGCGGCAGACGGCTCAGAAACTCATCCGCATCGCCCGGGAAAATGAAGTCCCGGTTGCCGCGCCGGAATTGCTGCCGCAGGGCGCCCGTTTTCGCAACAGCGCCCTATCTGCACTAGAGAGAGGAATTTTTCATCCCCAGCGGGAGGAATATACCGAAAAAACGGATGCTGTCACAATCTATCAGGCCCGCGATTGTTACGATGAATCGGAATACGCCGCGCTGACGATCCGCAGCCTTGTGATGGAACACGGGTATCGCTATCGTGATTTCGCCATCATTGTCCGTTCCATGGATCCCTACCGCACAAGCCTGCCGGCCGCGTTGTCACGCTGGAAAATCCCTGCGTTTCTCGATCGTCCGCGGGCAATAGAAGCGGAGCCTCTCATGCGCCTTGTACTCGGTGCGTTCCGTATCGTGCGCGGTGGATTTCAGTCCGACGATATATTGGTGTATCTCAAAACGGGTCTGGCAGGCGTTTCACAGGAGGAAATTTCGGAACTAGAAAATTACGTATTCCTATGGAAAATCCATGGCGGAAAGTGGCGGGAGCAGTGGCAGGAAAATCCACGCGGCTTTTTGGAAGGCTTTGGCGATGAGGAAATACAGACGCTGGAGCGTCTTAATTCCATCCGAACCCGAATTATTGATCCTCTCTCCGAATTTTCACAGGAGATTCGTGAAACAGACGGTCAAGGGATCGCCCGGGCCGTGTACCGCCTGCTGGAAAAAATAGAGGTGGCGCAATCGCTCAAGCGGATGTACCGCCGTCTCAAGGACTGCGGTCAAAGCGAGCTGGCAGGCCAGCAAGTGCGCCTTTGGGATATGCTCATGGATATCTTAAATCAAACGGCGCTTGTTTTAGGAGAACGCCGCATAGAACCGCAGCGGTATGCAGAACTGCTGCGGCAGGTAATCCGTGCCGCAGACATCGCAAGCATCCCCCAGGGGCTCGACGAAGTA
>CALWIX010000077.1 GCA_944380825.1 uncultured Clostridia bacterium
GCTCGCAAATATCCTTATTCTCTGCGGATGCCAAGATATGATTTTTAGAAATTCTTCCGCATCCAATCAAAGCAAAACGCATTTTATTCATTGTAAACTCATTCCTTTCTTCTTTTAGCGGCATACATCTTTCCACGCTTTTCCGGCGTGTTCGATTGACGCCAAATCAGTCCCCGCTCCAGATTTGTTCCATTTTTCACAAGAAAATAAAAATAACTCTGCGCACGGGGACCCAGTTAATCTATAACGGGAAAATCCGGCAAATCCAAACAGAATTGCCGGGTTGAAAGGTTCTATCGCCATTTTATAAAATTATCCAAAATCCGTCAATAGGGATAAAAACAACTCATCCAGATTTTCCCATTCAGGTTTGGGATCGGGAGGGAGAGCCTCGGAACGGAGCCTAACAGCCTCTATTTGACGCATGAGGTACTGATTAAGCTCTTCGATACGCGGACCAGTCCATGATTCCGGAGCACTTTTCTTGTCCTTCAAAAGTCTTTCCACATATGGACGCAGAGACGAATCCAACTCGGCGTCCACAAGTTCGGTGAACACAATAGGCGGCGGCGTGCCGCGATTGAGAATCCATCGTGCAGCCAAAATGGGGCGCAGGGTGTAGAAATACTTTTTTAAAGAGACTTCGCTACGACAAAGGTGTTCCTGATACGTGCGGCGCGCTGTATTGAGATAGTGATACAACCCTGCCTTTTTCTGAAAACACCGATCCATTTCCTGACGGACTGCCTCCCACTGCGGCGCGCGGCGGTAGACAATCGGAGAGCGCGCCCACTCAAATAGCGTTGGGTTCGACGAATACAACAGGCGCAGGGCCTTTTGTATATCCCATCCATTGATGTCAAACACATCATCAAGCTGCCACTCTATCACATCACGAGTTTTTTCCAGCTTGAGGTAAAAGGAACGGGGCCGCACATACAAAAAGCGTACATCATAGTCGCTGTCTGGAGAAGCAAAGCCCCACGCTCGGCTTCCGGATTCGGCCGCATACAGAATTTTAACGTTTTCTTTTTCCTCAATAGCGGCAAGCTTTTTCTCTATCGCATCTTGCAAACGGCTCACCTCTCCTTTCTGAAATAAATGGGAAAAGCCGGCAATCGGGATCAAACGGGGAAGCAGATTGCCGGCTGTCTTTCTGTTTTACAGCAGTTCAATATTAGAACGATCCGTTACCTCTTTCATGGCGTTGCGGGTATCGAAAATTTCTTTCGACAGGCGCTGGATTCTATCGTAATCGAAGCAGGAATGGGCCGTACAGATAATGACAATATCGGCATTCTTTAACAGCTCGTCCGTCAGTTCTTTTTCGCCTGTATGAACGGCACCCTTATGCTTGTACTCCGGAATAAACGGATCTTAGAATTTCGTATTAGCGCCTTCGCTTATGAGATGATCGATCACATTGAGCGCCGGGCTCTCACGATAATCGTCGATGTCGTTCTTATAAGCCACACCCAGCACAAGTACGTTCGCACCGTTCATCGCCTTCTTGTTGCGGTTAAGGATCTTCATGGCCCGATCGACGACATACTCCGGCATAGCGGTGTTAATCTCACCGGAGGTTTCGATTAAACGGGTATGATAGTCGTACTCACGGGCTTTCCATGCAAGATAGAACGGATCGAGCGGGATACAATGGCCACCGAGACCCGGGCCGGGATAGAACGCCTGGAAACCATAGGGCTTCGTCTTGGCAGCGTCGATCACTTCCCACACATTGATCCCCATACGGTTGCAGATAATAGCCATTTCATTGGCAAGGCCAATGTTGATATTGCGGTAGGTATTTTCCAGCAGCTTTTCCATCTCCGCCACGGCTGGGGTAGAAACCTCATATACTCCGCCTTCCAAAACATTGCGATACAAAGCGGCGGCTACTTGAGTGGAATCCTTGCCGCAGCCGCCGATTACCTTCGGCGTGTTCTTTGTTTTATACTGCTTGTTGCCGGGATCGACGCGTTCCGGTGAGAAGGCAAGGTAGAAATCCTCTCCGCAGACAAGGCCGGTGGATTCAAAAATCGGCTTGAGAAGTTCCTCAGTGGTTCCCGGATAGGTGGTAGACTCTAACACAACGAGCATCCCCTTGTGGGAATGGGCGGCAACCGATTCTGCTGAACCCTTTACATAGCTGATATCGGGCTGCTGGTATTTATCCAGCGGAGTCGGAACACAGATTGCCACGGCGTCTACATCCTTGATAAAACTAAAATCGTTCGTTGCAGAGAGCATTCCGCTAGCCACAACTTCTTTAAACACATCGTCCACAATGTCGCCGATGTAGTTGTGTCCCTGATTGACAAGGGCCACCTTTTTTTCCTGTACATCGAAACCAATGGTCTTATAGCCGGATTTTGCGAACTCTGTAGCAAGAGGAAGTCCGACGTATCCAAGGCCGACAATACCAATTACTGCAGATTTATCAGCGATTTTGGCAAGCATTTCTGTTTTTAAGTTCGACATTTTCTTAACCTGCTTTCTTTCTATTCTCAAAAACCTGTTCGCGGTAAACGCTGGGAATAATTATAATCTTTACGTCCACCTTTTCTAGCTTTTAAAGACAGCGATCTTCTGGAACGCAGCGTCAACTTACAGGCGCAAAAGCGCAGAGGAAACGGTGCGGACGATCTCTTCGGTAAGATAGCCGTGCATAGGCAAACTAAAGACGCACTGGGCCAACTCTTCGCTTACGGGAAGATCGCCGGCTTTGTATCCAAGATCCGCATATACTTGCTGGAAATGCAGGGGCTTCGGATAATACACCATTGTAGGGATCCCTTGCTCCTTCATACCAGCTAAAATATGATCGCGGCGTTCGGGGCTGTCCGCTTTAATGGTGTACTGGGCCCAGCTGGATAAATATCCTTGCGGTACGGTAGGCGTGTCAAATTTATCGCCAAGAAGTTCTGTATACATCGCCGCAGCGCGGTTGCGGGCAGCGTTCTCTGTATCGAACGCGTGCAGTTTCGGCAGAAGGATTGCTGCCTGCAGCGTATCGAGACGGGAGTTTAAACCGACACGAACATTATCATATTTAAAGCTTCCCTTGCCATGTACGCGAATGGAAACCAGAAGCTTATACAGTTCTTCATCATCCGTAAAAATCGCGCCGCCATCGCCGTAGCAGCCAAGCGGCTTTGCCGGGAAAAAGCTGGTAGCGGAAACATCTCCGAAAGAACACGCCTTTTTCCCATCGATCTGGCCTCCAAAGCCCTGCGCTGCGTCTTCCAAAATGGTTAGATGGTACTCTTTGCAGATCTTCTCGATTTCCGAATAATTCGCCGGAAGACCGAACAAATCCACTGGAATCACCATACGCGGACGCAAACATCCCTCGCGGATCACACGCTGAATCTGCTCGCGCAAAGAAACCGGATCCAGATTGAATGTCTCGCGGCATACATCACAGAAAATCGGGGTAGCCCCCACAAGACTTACCACCTCGGATGTAGCCACAAACGTAAAGGACGGCACAAAAACAGCGTCACCCTTTCCGATCCCTAACGCCATCAGCGGCATTAAAAGCGCATCTGTGCCATTGGCAACCGAAACGCAGTAACGGCGTCCGGTATATTCGCAAAGTTCCTTTTCCAGCTGCTCCGTCTGCGGGCCAGAAATAAAATGGCATCCAGAAATCACATCGGCAATTCCGGCGTCAATTTCTTTTTTTAAATGTTGGTACTGCGCACCTAAATCATTAAAAGCTATTTTTTGCATTTGTTACCTCCTCAAGGCCCAGAGGTCCTTGCTTATATTTTCTCTGGCATTTTGGGCATTGAAGATGCTCGTCGAGCTTTTCGCCGCATTCGCATGCCCAGCCCTTCTGCCGCGCCGGATTTCCCATCATAATAGCATGATCGGGCACATCCTTTGTCACAACGCTGCCAGCCGCGATAAAACTGTTTCTGCCGATGCGGTGGCCGCAAACAATCGTTGCATTTGCTCCGATGCTGGCGCCCTCTCCCACCGGCGTGTGCGTATAATATTGAGAACCGCGCTGCGGATATTTACAGCGTGGCCGTTGGACATTCGTAAACACCATAGAGGGTCCGCAAAATACATAATCTGCCAGTTCAACCCCCTCGTAAATAGAGACATTGTTCTGGATTTTACAGTGATTTCCTATCGCGGTGCCGTCGGCAATAAAGACATTTTGGCCTATTGTGCATTCCTCGCCGATTTTAGCTTTGCCGCTGACATGACTGAAATGCCAAATTTTTGTTCCGTCTCCAATCTGCGCACCATCGTCAACACACGCACTGGAATGAACAAAATACTTTTTCTCCGGTTCCATTGTTCTAATCACCCATCTCCGGCGGAAAATCAGAAATCCCGGCGCGCCGCCGGAGCGCACCGGCTCCCCGCAGATTCCGGAAAAGCCGCAGGGATCAGGATCTAATCTTTGATTATTATATCCCTAATGGCCGGCTTAGTCAATAATTGCGCACGATTAAAGTGTTGACATTGTAAATCAATCGTATTATCATGAATACGATAGGCGGGAGCCTGTAAAAATCCCGGAAATATACCATCCCTCCGGTTTTTCAATTTATCCGTGAGGGATACTAATATCACTCGGAAAAGAGGAAAACAGCATGAGCGATTTTGTAAAACGCGAGAAGTTTATTCCATATAACCTGCCGGATATTTCACAACAGGAAATCGACGAGGTAGTAGATACTTTGAAATCCGGCTGGCTGGCTAAGGGACCGCGCACCGTAGAATTTGAAAAAGAGTTTGCTGGTTATGTGGGCGCCAAATACGCTGTGGCGGTAAACTCCTGCACAGCGGCTTTGCATGTGGCACTGCTCTCACAGGACATCGGCCCCGGCGATGAAGTCATCACAACGCCGATGACGTTTGCCTCCACTGCAAGCACAATCCTTCATACAGGCGCTACGCCTGTTTTTGCAGATATTGATTATTCGACCGGCTGCATCGATCCTAACGAAATTGAGAAAAAAATTACACCTAAGACCAAAGCGATTGTTCCGGTGCATTACAGCGGGCAGGTATGCGATCTGGATCGTATCTACCAAATTGCCGACGCGCATGGGCTGTTCGTATCGGAGGATGCAGCGCACGCTTTGTGGAGCCGCTATAAGGGACGTTTGATCGGCAACAAGCTGCGCGGTACGGCTTCTTACAGCTTTTACGCAACGAAAAACCTGTGCACCGGCGAGGGCGGTATGCTTGCCACTGACAGCGAAGAAATTGCGTCTCGGGCTCGCGTTCTGACAAGCCACGGCATGAGCAAAAACGCATGGAACCGCTATGCTAAGGGTGGTACTTGGAAGTACGACATCGTTGAGCCCGGCTTCAAATATAATATGTTCGATATTCAGGCTGCACTGGGTCTCAAACAGCTCTCTCGATTGGAAGATATGCAGAGCCGTCGTCTGAAAATTGCCGCGCGTTATCAGGAAGAATTCGGGAAAATGGATGCAGTGGAAACCCCGTTTGTCCCGGATTATACAACCCATAGCTGGCATTTGTATGTGATCCGTATTGTACCGGAGCTTCTCACCATTGACCGCGATCAGTTCATTGTCGAGCTTAATGAACGCAACGTGGGTACCAGTGTGCACTTTATCCCCGTACATTTGATGACTGCTTACCGCACCCGTTTTGGCTATAAGGAAGGCGACTTTCCGAATACCGAAAAGCATTTTGATCGTATTATTTCTCTGCCGCTGTATCCCACTATGACAGCGGAAGAGACAGAATATGTAATCGCTGCCGTGCGTGATATCATCGAAAAGAATCATAAATAAATGTGTCTGGAAGACTGGCCTTCCAGCTTTCGCGCTACAGGCTTTTAAAAAAGTGACGGCAAAATTCTTACCTTTTTGATCGTTTGAGGCGTGCCAAACGGCACGCCTCTTCCTTTTGCTATTACACAAAAACATTTTTTCGCTTGTCTCGCCGCATTCTTTGCAGAAACTGCAGCAGTACAACAAATTTAGAATCGACAAGCGCGTTTACCAATCTGTAAGGAGGGCTTCGCCTTGAATCACCCGCAAGCAGTTCCCGCTAAAAATTCCCGATATACCTTTAAACACACTCTCTATGCTTGTTATATCGGATATATCACTCAGGCCGTTGTCAACAATCTCGCTCCGCTTCTGTTTGTTATTTTCCAAACGCAGTATGCTCTTACCTTTGAACAAGTAGGCCGGCTCATTCTGATTAATTTCGGAACACAAATTATCGTTGATCTAATTTCTGTAAAACTTGTCGATAAAATTGGGTTCCGCATTCCCGTAGTGGCCGCCCATATTCTTTCTGCTATCGGACTTATCGGTCTGAGCCTGTTTCCAGAGATTTTCCCTTCCGCTTATGCGGGACTGGTGATGGCGGTGATCATTTATGCCGCCGGAGGAGGGCTTATTGAGGTAGTTGTCAGTCCTCTGGTGGACTCTCTTCCCGGAGATGAAAAAGCGTCTGCCATGAGCCTTTTGCACTCCTTCTACTGCTGGGGACAAACGGCTGTCGTTCTGTTCTCCACACTTTTTTTGTGGGCATTTGGAGAATCTTTGTGGCATTTTCTACCCATCATATGGTGTGTGATACCTATTTTCAATACTTTTCTGTTTTTAAAAGCGCCTATTGGACCATCTGTTCCGGAAGAAGAATTGATGCCTGTCCGCAGCCTTCTCCAGTCAAAACTTTTTCTCATCGCCTTATTACTGATGCTGTGTGCAGGCGCGTCAGAACTGGCGATGTCGCAGTGGTCATCGCTGTTTGCAGAAACGGGCTTACACGTTCCTAAAGTCATCGGTGATTTGCTCGGGCCCTGCCTGTTTGCGGTGCTGATGGGGCTGGGACGTGTTATCTATGGACTAAAGGGACAAAAGCTGAATCTGCCGAACGTTTTAATGCTCAGCGGCTTTCTGTGTGTGGCTTGCTATTTTACCACCGTCTTTTCCCCAAGTCCCCTCCTCTCTCTGCTGGCGTGTGCCGTGTGCGGTTTTTCAGTAGCGCTGATGTGGCCGGGCACTTTGAGCATGACGGCCGCACGCTTTCCCGCAGGGGGGACCGCTATGTTCGGAGTTATGGCTATTTGCGGCGATATAGGTGCTTCGGCGGGGCCGTGGATTACAGGCCTTGTCTCCGATTTTGCACAATCCGCCCCATTAATTACACAGCTTTCAGAAAGCACAGGACAGTCACTGACGCAGCTTGGCTTGAAAAGCGGCCTTTTAGTCGGCATTCTTTTCCCCATCCTTTTAGTGATTGGTACCATCCTATTTAAACTTTTGCGTAAGGAGAAAGAAAATGGTTGATGCTGTTTGGAAAAAAATGATTGACGCTGCCAAAGCATGCCAAAACCCGAAAAAGATCTCCCCCTTTATCGAGGCGGGGGGTGTAAGTGCGGCGATTCTAACGGAATCCGGCAACATTTATACCGGCGTGTGTATCGATACGGCCTGTTCTTTGGGGATGTGTGCTGAACGCAGTGCTGTCGCCGCCATGATTACACACGGCGAGAGCCGCATCTCGCGCCTTGTGTGCATTATGGGGAACGGAACAGTCGGGATGCCCTGCGGGGCCTGTCAGGAGCTGATGATGCAGCTTGGAGAAAGCAGCGGCAACATTCAAATTTTAAAGGATCTTGAAACCGGAAGTTTCATTACGCTGAAAGAACTTATTCCCAACTGGTGGGGATCGAACCGTTTCCTTTAAAAAGCTCGAATATATCCAAAAAGGCCCGCTCCTTAAGAAGCGGGCCTTTTCTATTCCATTGATTATTTATCCAGCTTGCACAGAGTCTCCCAAATACCAGTGATATAAGAAGCACCCAGTGCACGGTCATACAGGCCATAGCCCGGACGTCCCGTTTCACCCCAAATCATTCTGCCATGATCGGGGCGCAGGTAACCATCAAATCCATTCTTGTACAGCACACGCAGGATAGCGACCATATCGAGAGAACCACAGCCGGAATAGTGAGCCGACTCTTCAAAACCGCCGTCATCGAGGATCTTCACATTGCGCAGATGCATAAAGTGAATCCTGCCCATGGCGGAATACTTGTCCACAATATGAACCATATCGTTGAGCTTGCTACAACCAAGAGAACCGGTGCACAATGTCAATCCATTGTAGGGATTGTCCACCAGCTTCAGGAAGCGATCCAAATTTTTCTCACACGTAATAATACGCGGAAGGCCGAAGATATTCCATGGCGGATCGTCCGGGTGAATAGCCATCTTAACGTCGCATTCCTCTGCTACCGGAATGATATTCTCCAGGAAATACTTCAAATTGTCCCACATATCCTCTTCTGTGAGTTTACCGTATGCGTCAAAAAGATCCTTCAGATCTTCCTTTTTATAGCTGGCATCCCAACCGGGCAGAGACAATTCACCCGTAAGAGGATCCATCTTTTCTACTTGATCTTTATAATAAACAAGGTCGGTAGAACCATCGGGCAGCACATGATCAAGCTGTGTGCGGGTCCAGTCAAATACAGGCATAAAATTATAGCAAATACATTTAATTCCCGCTTCTGCCAAACGGCGGATATTCTCTTTATAACTTTCGATATACTTATCGCGCGTGGGACGGCCCAACTTGATGTCTTCATGTACCGGAACGCTCTCGATTACATCAAATACAAGACCCTTATCCTCCACCATCTTTTTCAGTTCAGCAATACTCTCGCGGGGCCATACCTCGCCCACCGGAACATCGTAAACCGCCGTGACAATGCTGCGCATAGTCGGAATTTGGCGGATATAATCCAGCTTTACCGGATCATCCTTGCCATACCAGCGAAAGGACAATTTCATTTACATTCCTCCAATTCTTACAGGCGCCAGAAAAGGGCAAGCCTTTTTTATTAGTATACACCTTATCATCAAAGATACGTTTGTTATTCTTGCTGAAATTACGGTAAAAATTGCTCTCTTTTACAAAGACTTTTTCAAAATTTTCACAGTAATTCGAGAAATGCTTCTTGAAATTTCTAAAGAATTGCTATATCATGAAAGAAAATTATCGTTTTAACGGAGGAAAAAGGAAAATGCCGCCGAAAAAACAAAAGCAATTTTCGACAAGACAGCTGATGGATACCCCAGATTTTGAGGTTTTTCATTATATGGATGCGCACCCTGTGGATGTAGATTATCATAGCCATGATTTTTATGAAATCTATTTTTTTCTCTCGGGGCGTGTGTCGTATGTAATCGAAGGAAAAACATACCATCTGCGTCCCGGCGATATTCTTTTGACCAGCAACCGCGAACTTCATAAACCGCTTATTGCTGACGGCCGCGTTTACGAACGTTTTGTGGTATGGATTAACCCTTCCTTCCTGCACAATATGGGAGACGAGACAACCGATCTGTCCCGCTGTTTCGATGCCTCTTCCCGCCGTCACTATAACCTTCTGCGCTTGACGGGGGATTCCTTGCAGACCATTCGTAAGCTGCTCGACCGGCTGGAAGCTGTTTCGGAGCGCGGCGGATTTGGGAGTTCCGTACTGCGGCGCGCTTATTTGATGGAATTGCTGGTATCTGTTAATCTGGCTTATTTTGGTTCTATGGCCGCAGAGGAGCCGGATATTGTCTATAACCCCAAGGTCAGTGAAATCCTGCGTTATATTAACAGCAACCTCTGCGGCGATCTCTCTCTTGATGCCCTCTCACAAAAATTCTATGTCAGCAAATTCCACCTCAGTCGCCAATTTAAGCAGTATGTCGGTCTGACACTGCATCAATATATCATGAAAAAGCGCCTGATTGCGGCGAAACTTCTTCTTCTGGACGGCGCCACCATCGGCGAAGCATACATTGGAAGCGGTTTTGGCGATTATTCCAACTTCTTAAAAGGATTCAAACAGGAATTCGGACTCTCACCCAAAAAATTTCTCGAATTTGAAAAGAACGGACTTTAAATCTCCTGAAGCCCCTTATACACGTCCATGCCGAGCCGTTCCGTCTCGGGTATGGGCGTTTTTTCATCGTGCTGAAATTCCGTCATATTATTCCAGTACCGTTTGGGCATATGCGTCATGCGGCACTTGGGATTATATCTCTCCTCAATGGAAACGGTATGATAAAATAAACGCCACAAATCGCGGTACTTTCTCTCTTCGCCGTCCGGCTGGAGCACCATAAGCGATTCCAGCGGCAAAATTCTGCAATGCGGCGGGCAGTGTACCAGCGCCATCGCGTGTGTTTTATCATAGATCAAAAACGCCTCTTGCGGATACCTTCCAGAAAAATGCTTTACCAGCAGCGGCAAAACATAATTTTTCGGCTCTATTACGGCGGTGAGCGCCTGTCCCGTGTCGGTAAAACGGAGGAATCCACACAACAAATGCGCTTCTCCCGTCAGATTCCGTACTGCTTTTTGCAGCGTATGGACACAATCGAGCGCCAGCATTCCCATTATCGATCGGCCATAACGGAATCCTTCCTCCAAAAAGCGTAGAATATGCGTCTCCTTCTGCGGCAAACAGGTGAGGAAAGAAAGACGCACCAGTTCAGCCGCTTCTGTGCAGATCCGCTGCGCAATAGCTTTCTTGACTTTAGCCGCTCGCTGGGGATCTGTCTCTACGGTGCAAATTGGAAAAAGTGTCTCCTGCCCGCGCTCCCATGTTTCAATCGAAAGGGGGAATTCCTTTCTTTTAAAGCATTGCCAAATACAACACAACAGTCCGTGGAAACTTCCGTCGTAGCGATACACTACATTTGTCCTGTCAAGCATTTTACAACATCCTCCTTTCCCGGAAGGGCCGTATCGAACAGCGAAAGCTGCTGCCATTTTTCCTGCTCTTTCCACATAGTGTCGGAGACAAGCGCCCGCAAGGCGCCCTCCGGCGTGATACGCAGTCCCTCCGCCTGTTTTCCGGAACAAAGGATGAAATATTGCGCCCGTTTGAGCACTACTCCTAGCTTCTTGAGCGCCATATAATCAAGGCTGCCCTGCCGCCTTGCCCTGACAATGCGCCGCGCGCTTTTCACGCCGAT
>CALWIX010000078.1 GCA_944380825.1 uncultured Clostridia bacterium
AGGAAAAACTTTTGCTACTTTCCCTGACATTGTTGATAATGTCATCCCTTATATCGGCGGCGAGGAAGAAAAATCCGAACAGGAACCTTTAAAAATATGGGGACATATTGAGGGTGACCAGATTGTGAATGCTGTCTCCCCCAGTATTACAGCCCAGTGCCTGCGCGTACCGGTTTCTGACGGACATACAGCCGCTGTATTCGTTTCTTATGAGAAAAAGATCGCTCTTGATGAGATTATCACAAGATGGGAAAACTATAAGGGTGTACCGCAGCAGCTTGGGCTGCCCAGCGCACCGAAACAGTTCCTCCATTATTTTACAGAGGATAATCGTCCTCAGGCGAAACTCGACCGCAACTTAGAAAATGGCATGGCAGTTTCTATCGGTCGTCTGCGCCCCGATACCCAATATGATATTAAATTTGTCTGCCTCTCTCACAATACCTTGCGCGGAGCGGCCGGAGGCGCCGTTCTGATGGCGGAACTTCTGTGTGCTAAGGGATACGTTGGTTACCGCGAATAATTGCCATTTTTAGATTGGGAGGTTTTTCTTTATGAAAAAAACTGTTTTTACCGGTTCTGGCGTCGCGATTGCTACTCCGATGAATGCCGACGGTTCTGTCAATTTCGAAAAACTCGATAACTTAATCGATTTCCATTTGGAAAATAAAACAGACGCCATTATCTCCTGCGGCACTACGGGCGAATCTGCTACGCTCTCTCATGAGGAGCACTGCAAGGTACTGGAGCATACGATTCGGCGTGTAAATAAGAAGATTCCGGTAATTGCCGGTACCGGCAGCAACGACACTGCGTATTCTCTCGAACTCGCTAAGGAGGCTGCTTCTTATGGAGCAGACGCGCTTTTGAGCGTTACTCCTTATTACAACAAAACTTCGCAGGCCGGTCTTGTGAAGCATTTCACTTACGTTGCCGACCGTGTAGATCTGCCTATGATTCTATATAACGTTCCTTCCCGCACAGGCTGCAATATTCTTCCGGAAACATATCTTGAACTTTCCAAGCACCCGAACATTGTCGCTACGAAGGAAGCTAACGGAAATATCTCCGCTATCGCTAAGACCATTGCTCTGTGCGGCGATAATTTGGACGTCTACTCCGGTAACGACGATCAAATCGTACCCATTCTTGCTTTGGGCGGAAAAGGCGTCATCTCTGTTTTTGCCAATATCTGTCCGTCACAGACCCACGATATCTGTCAGAAATTCTTTGATGGCGATTTGGATGGAAGCCGCAAAATGTTCTTAGAATATCTTGCGTTAATGGAGGCTCTCTTTATGGATGTCAACCCCATCCCCGTGAAGGAAGCCATGAACCAGATGGGAATGGAATGCGGTCCCTGCCGTCTGCCTTTGTGTGATATGTCCAACGCGGCAAAAGAAAAACTGACGGCCATCTTAAAGGAATACAAACTGATCTGACTATCGTAAAAGACTTAAGAGACTATAGAAAGCAGGACTTGAATCATGATTCGAATTTTAGTAAGCGGATGCAATGGCCATATGGGGCGCGTTGTCTGCGGTTGTGTCGCTGCCCGTAAGGATTGTATGGTTGTCGCTGGGCTCGATATTGCCCCAGCGGAAAATCAAGCTTTTCCTATATTTACAAAACCTGAGGAAATCACAGAGGATGTGGATGTTATCATTGATTTTTCTCACCCGTCTGTGCTGACTCCTCTGCTTTCTTTCGCCGTTGAAAAAAGTATTCCGGTTGTTTTGTGTACAACGGGATATTCTAAAGAACAGGTAGAAGAGTTAACAAGAGCTTCTGCCAAAATTCCTGTCTTCTATTCACGCAATATGTCTTTGGGGATTAACCTTCTCATAGAGCTCGCCAAAAAGGCAGCCCAAGTACTCGGCCCGCAATTTGATATCGAAATTGTGGAACAGCATCACAATCAAAAAATCGACGCTCCCAGCGGAACTGCTCTCATGCTGGCCGACGGTATTGCCTCTGTGCTCAGCGAAGAGCCGCACTACATTTATGATCGCCATTCTCAGCGAAAAAAACGGGAACCAAATGAGATCGGTATCCATTCCATTCGCGGTGGAACGATTGTGGGAGAGCATGAAGTCATTTTTGCCGGCCCTCATGAGACGATAACTCTTGCACACAGTGCGCAGTCGAAAGAGGTATTTGCAAACGGTGCTGTCAATGCCGCCGTTTATCTAGTAAAACAGGATCCCGCGTTGTATGATATGTCTGATCTTTTGAAATAGGGGGTTTTTCTATGAGTGCGACCGTTACGACATCGAGCGATATTACTTTGATTACCCTTCAAAATTGCCCAAACAGTATTTCCTATCTCGCAGAGCTTTTGGATCAGATTGCCGCTATGTCTATCAATATCGATATGATCTCTCTAGCTCCTGCTTATGGTGCAACCACTCCCCTCTCTTTTACCATCTCAGACAATGACTTGGGAAAATTTTTGGAGTTTACTAAAGGAAAGATGAAGGCCGTCGTCAGCAGCGGGAACAGTAAAATTTCCGTTTATGACGAACGGATGCGCAATACTCCTGGTATGGCTGCTAAAATTTTTCAAGCAGCTGCCAAAGCAAACACTGACGTACGTATTATCACAACTTCTGAGGTGGAAATTGCTTTCCTTGTCACTTCCGCTGATTTTAATGAAACGCTGGAGGCGATTGAAAAAGCTGCAGCGGCATTTTAACTTTTATCTTTATCGTGCAGAACTTTTTAAAAGATAGTTTGAGGCTACCGGAAACCCGGTAGCCTCTCTTTTTATGAGCAAAATACATAAATGAATATCGGCATAACGTAAACCGCTAATACGACGCCACAGAATAAGATCTCAAATCCTATTTTTAAAATTTTGCCTATTTTACTATTCTCAGTGAAAGGTTTCACTTGTTTCTTTCGTAAAAATACCATCACTACCAGAGCAATGGCTCCTAAAACGCTCAGGCACACTCCTGCTATCCAGCCGGAAGGAAGATAGGAAAGTGTAAGTTCGTTTGTTCCTTCCTGCAGTTTCACCGCCATAAGATTATCGAAAACAGGAACAATTTCTGCTTTCTCTCCATTGATCTCGGCTGTATATCCATTACTATACGGCAATGCGATCAGCAGCCAGCTATCGTCTCCTTGGGACTGTACGGATGACTGCAATTTTTCTCCCTGTCGGAAAAAATCCACCTGTTCGATAGAATCGACGGCCTCTTTGAGTTTTTCTTCATCGATTCCAAATACTCCAAACGATTTCGCTACCACATCCTTTTTCAGCTCAATCGTAATCGTAACATGATCATCGGAAAACGTCCCCAAATTTACAAGGCCGTTGCTTTGCTGCGAGGGATAGTTCATTTCTATCGTTTTCCCATTGACATAAATTTGAAAACTGTTATTGATGGGTTCCGTCAAATTCGTTGTGATTTTATCGAAACAGTCGAAATAAAGCGTCTGTGTGCCCGATATATCCATCTCATAATAAATAAATGCAGAAGAACTGCTGCGTTTTTCCAGAGTGTAATTTTCTCCTTCGGTAAAAGAAACATCCTCTGCCACGCGCCAATCATATGGAATTACAAGATCAGACTGACCCGGAAAAAGGCTTTCAAATAAATATTCTTGAAGCTGGGAGCGAGAAAGCTCCGGAAGACTGCGTAGCTTGGAAATATCATCGGTGTGTATGACTTTGCCGAGAGAGGTTTCAAGCTCTATCTTTAAAATGGATGCTCGATCGTTAGTATAAATCGGTGTTCCTTGACCTTGCCTATCACTTTCTGACAAGATCAAATATTTATTATCCAGCAGCCAGTCCGTCAGCGATGTGCCTCCGCTGGAATTGACCTCCATCCAATAAGAAGAATAGCCCAGCTTCTTCATCATATAAAGATAGTCTTCTGAAATCAGAGAGGTATAGTGGTTGAGCGTTCCATAACCAAGCCCACCCAAAAGGTTTACATCGAAATATTTTTTCTGATTCTTTACCCGGTACACTGTATCATCTTCGATGCGATCGGCCAAGTCGAGAACATAGCGGTACCCTGTATCTTCAAACGCCGGCGCGCCAAAATAAATCATTCCACTGAATAACAGTTCACATATAATTCCCGTGCAAAGAAGAAGGGAGAAAACTCTGCGCGCAATCTGTTTGTTAAGCAAAGCAAAAACAAGCAGAAAATAAAACGCCGCGGCAATTCCAGCAAAGGCAAGCATGTGATTAAATCCGGCAGTGCTGTTCCAAAGACGTCTGGTATAGGAGGTAAGTTCTTCGTAATGGCATGAGAGCAACGTTATCCCGCTATAGGCAAGAAGGGCTAAAATGAGTGCCAGAACAACGGGCAATATACGTGAGCGGCGTGAGGGCATTTTCGCCGCGAGGCCGTCTTGCACACTGCGCTCCAAAACAGCGGAGAGGAGAAGAATTCCTAAAAAGACAGAGATATATCCATATCGTGTGGGAAACGCCTGATAACTTCCTGTATGCCACATTTTGTTGATGGGTTCAAAAATAATAGGCAGCAACAGCAAAAGAAACATACTGATTCTCCACTGCATCATCTTCTCAGAAAGGGATTTTCTTTGAAATAACAGTAGGATAGCAAGTGCGGCAAATATGGCAACTGCGTTAGTAAATGTGGCAAAGGTAGTAGGATATTTGGTGAAGAAATTCCCTGTGGACAGGCTTTCTAAAAGCCCCGTCGTACGTGCAGACTGTAAATATTGCAGAAGGGATGGAAGCCACACCACCGCCGTTAAAAGGGCAGCTACCACCGCGCACTGTGCAAAAAGCACAAGGCTGCGGGTTCTATTTGGGCGTGGAATCCCCCAGAATAGGTACATTCCTAACGCCAAAACTAAAAAAATGACGACCATATAGCTTAAATAAAAATCTACCGTCACTACAGCACATAGCGATGCTAAAAACATCCAAGGCCGCTGCTGCTCCGCTAAACGAAAAAAACCTAGCAGCAAAATGGGAAATAAATATACCATATCGAGCCAAACGACATTTTGAAAGTACAGCATCGTATAGCCGGACAAAGCATACGAAAGCGACAGGGCTGTCACTTCTGCAGGATTTAGCCAAGGCCGCCTTTGATACAAAAATACTCCCGCTGTAAACGAACAAACAGGGACTTTTAGGAGTACAAGGAGATTCATAAATAGGAAAATATCGGATGTATCTATAAAACACACTAAAAAAGAAAATGGGCTGGAGAGAAAAAAGAAAAACACACCCCACAGACTCATGCCGCCGCCATTTGAGAGATTTAGAAAAAAGCCGTCGCTGCCTTGCAGGATGTTTTTTAAATCTAACAGCAGGGGCGCTACTTGCTGACGCATATCACACCACGCTAGTGTTTTAGATCCCAGCGGGTAGAGACCACATAGCTGGTAGAGCAAGAGCATGAGCAACAGCGCTGCAGTCGGTGGAATAAAATACCAACCAAATGTATATCCGCTGCGCCGTGTCCATCGGGTTACATCCATATCTCTACGCCCCTTTCAAAATCTCACAACAGAAAGAAGCAAGCGTGGATCGCTCCGCGCCTGCCTCTCGCCTTACGCTTTTTTAGTATAATCATCTTTTTCCGAGAAATCAACCGATCTACTCGGAAATTAAGAATTTTCTAAAAAATTTGTTACAGATTCTTTTTATTTGGAATTTATTTTTCCAGAAGCGCCTTATGATGGATTTTCTTTCCTTTTTTCAAAATTACATATCCCTTCTCAAAACTTGAAGCCGGGATTTTTTCCAGCGCGTTTTCGATTTTCCGATCGTCTACGGCTATGCCTCCTTGCTCGATAAGACGGCGGCCTTCACCTTTCGACGGGATCAGCTTCGTTTTCAGAAGCAAATCTAATACAGCGATTTCACCGTTTTCAAAATCGGCTTCTGTCAGCGATGTGGTCGGCATATTATCTGTATTCGCACCTGCTCCAAAAAGCGCACGCGCTCCCTGCTGCGCCTTTTGGGCTTCCTCTTCACCATGGATAAGCTTCGTTACCTCAAAGGCAAGAATCTCTTTCGCTTTATTCAGCTCGCTGCCTTCCAGCTTTGCCAGCTCGTCAATTTCAGAAAGCGGGAGGAAAGTTAATATCTTCAGGCATCTGATCACATCGGCGTCGGCAATATTGCGCCAGTACTGGTAGAATTCGAAAGGAGTCGTTTTTTCCGGATCCAGCCAGACGGCACCTTTTCTGTTTTTCCCATCTTTTTACC
>CALWIX010000079.1 GCA_944380825.1 uncultured Clostridia bacterium
AGCAGCATACCAAATGCGATAGGCAACAGCAGCAACGGCTCAAACTGCTTTTTGATCGCAAGATAGATGAGTATACAGGAAATGACGATCATGATGTAGTTTCTTGGGTCGTTAGAAATAAATCCAGTGGACTGGATCAGACCGTTTACCGCGACACCAAACTGATTTAAAATATCCACAAGTGTCCTTCTTTCTTTTTAACTTGGTTTGCAATAATTGAATACGGAATGAACTATTTTAAAAAGGCCGGGTGCTTTCCAGCAAACCGGCAGCTCCCCATACAGAACGCGGAGAACCCAGAGTTGCTGCGCGTTTAATACTCTTTACAGTATGTGTACCACATGTCGTAACATACACCGCAGCAGCAATCGCCGCAATAACCTCTTGCGGAATTCCACTTTCAACAGCAGGTGCCGTTACGGGTAAAGGCGCCGCATTGGCAACGACAGGCGCTGCTACTGGAACCGAAACAGGATTTTCTGCTTTCTCTTTATCTTCATCCTTTTTCTGTGCGTTGTATACAATCGTTCCATAAATTTTGATGAGGAACGTCAGGATAATGAGCATCACAAATGTGATGACCATACCTGTGAGCAGTACAACTAAAGAAATCTCGCCGCTTGACAACTCATTCAGATCCATGCAAACATCTCCATTTCGACAAATCGAAAAGTCTTTGTGCAAACCATATCAAAGACTTTTTCCAATTTGTTATAAAAATTTCAACAATTCGTTTTTTATTATAACCGATCCGCGAAGTAATTTCAATCACAATTTACCTTTTTTTTTACTTTTTTCTGGAGGATGTTTTTCTTGATTTTTATAAAAATATTTTTTTATTTCTAAAAATTTTTAAAATATAAATTATTTTAATTTGTACTAAATAAGAATCAAATTTTTAACGTTTTTTTGGAATTATACAGTATTTTTCTTGCGTAATTTATATTTTGGATTTATAATAAGAATCGAAAAAGGGGATTACCAACTTATGGGAGAGAGTTTGTTATTTTATTTTTTATTTTAATGTTTAAAGAAAGAGGGGGCTGTTACATTTGTCAAACGAAAAGTTTAAACACTCATTTAAGACACCGTTTCATGACAATTTAGGGCTTGCCGTTTACAGCAGCGGCCTTCAGAGATGTACCGCCGGCCATTCGTGGGGACCTGCGGTGCGGAATCATTACACAATTCATTATATTGTTTCCGGCCGCGGATATTTTGATGATGGCAAAACTCATTATGAACTTTCAGCTGGAGACGGTTTTTTATTTGTTCCTAACTGTGTTGTATCTTATCAGGCAGATCAGGAAGATCCTTGGGAATACTGCTGGGTTGGCTTTAATGGAACCGATGCAGCGAGACTTGTTCAGGAAACAGGTCTTTCGTGTGAAAATCCTATCTTTCATTATGATAAAGACGATGCTTTGAAACAATGCCTTAATCACATCTATGACACAAATGGATCGCGGCCATGTGATGAGGCACGAATGCTCTCGGGACTTTTAGAATTTTTATCTATTTTGATGGAAGAATTTGGTCAAACGCTTCCGGCTCGTCATCGTAATGGATATGAATATGTAGAAAAATCGATTCGCTTTATCGATTATAATTATTCCCGTGACGATATTGATATTAACGATATCGCAGCAAATGCTGGTATCAGCCGCAGCCATCTTTATCGCTTATTTATGCAGCACATCTCCATGCCGCCAAACGAATACCTTTCTCACTACCGCATTGATAAGGCCGCCTATCTGTTGCGCCATAACAATCTTTCTGTGGGAGAAGCGGCATATTCTACTGGATTTTCCGACCAGCTCTATTTTTCGCGTGTATTTAAGAAATATAAGGGCGTCCCTCCCAGTCGTTATGCTGGTTTAGTGAATTCTTCTGATACTGGCGAGGAGGAAAAGAAATGAACGACGAGTCAATTTTAAAAATTGAAGAATGGGCTCGTAAGGCTGCTTCGCAGGAGATAGTCTCATGGGATTATTTGCCGGAAATTTATCTTTATATGGATCAAGTTCTTACTTACTTAAATCATCAACTTGCTCTATATGAAAATACTGCTACTCCCTTAACTTCCAGCATGATTAATAATTATGTAAAGGACGGCCTCGTTGACCGTCCAGAGAAAAAAAAGTATTCTAGAGAGCATCTTGCCGTTTTGACAATTATTTGTATGCTTAAACCCGTTTTATCCATTCAAGATATTTCTCTTCTTTTGCAAATGGCTCTAAAAAATTTTTCTTCCCGTGAAATTTATGAAAAATTCCGAAATGTCCAACAAGAAGCTTTTGAAGATATTTCTCAGCGCGTATTAAATTGCTGTCATAATGGAGATGCAGAACTGCTGCACCTTGCTGCCGAACTTTCTATTGAAGCAAATGCACGTCGATGCGCAGCCGAGCAAATCCTTCGTCAAATAAACACATCTGCCATTTCCTGATGCTTCTTACGAGTTAGGCAGATTTTATAAATCGGGAGTAAGTTCTTGTTCGACCCGTGTAATAAGTGTATTGACTGTAATAGAATAGGAGCATTCACCCATCAGACGGTTCCAATTAGCCTGATTGTGGCGCCACCATTCTGTCTGCTGCTGGTAAAGCATACGTCCAAAACTGAATACGTCGCAGCTGTTTTCTAAAACAGTTTTTTCAATTGCGGCATTTGACTGCTCGAGGATTTTTTCCTCGAGCTTTTCTTCGAATTTTTTATAATACGAACTGTCCAGTCTTTTCGAAATAGCTCCATCAATAGAACTGATATGTGCTTCACAAAAAATATCAATTTGAAATGAAGGTACTCCATTTTTAATTGAAATATCTACAGACCGCTTTACATCTGTGAGAGATGCTGTCATCCGCATATTTTCGAGATCTATTACCATATTACCTTCATCAAGATTTTGAGTAAGAAAGAGCAATCCTCTTGTTTCGTCCTCATCTAAAACACCTTTCAGCTTCCATCCTTCAAAAAATGCTGTGCCGTCTACTACTATTTTTCCACCTTCATCGCGTAAAACCGGCATATAGGGCGAGGCGTTTCGATAATTCATGTTTACAATCTGGTAGACCTGAGTATTGGCTACCTTGCCATTTATCTCCGCAGCAGAGGCTAAATCGTCGATATCCTGTGAAAGAATATAACGATTCTCGTGTTTAAGTCCCATAATTTCAGACGCGCTGCTTTCTGCAAGAAACACATCCACATTAGGCCGAGTTTCCCTTTGACGCTGAAAAAAATCTAAAACAAAATCCAATCCTTGTTCTGCGCATTGTTTTCCAAAAATCACTACGAGGTTATGCGAATAAAGAGGTGTTTTTCCCACTTGCAGCGTTAAATTGTTTAACGCATCGAGAACGGACTCTCCTTCTGCTTGTAAAAATTCAGCCGTATCTTGTTGCTCTGTCGTTTTCATTATATGCACCGACACACAGTACCGGTTTTCTCCTAGAGAATCGACACCAATTCCTCTAATCAACAGGCGATCACTCATAATCACTTGATTAGAACAACCGCACAGTAACGTAAGGCACAACAGCGCCGCTGTCAGCCATACACGCTTCATTTTTCCACCTTCTTTCTATCTTTTCGAAGATCCGCTAACCACAAAAAAAGTGGAATTAAAAATGCAGCTGTAAGTGTCAGCGGAAAATACAGCCACGGTCCAAAAAACAGCGTTTGAAGTGAACGTGAATTAGTTGAAATCTGTGTAATGATACCTGTTATAACAGCACCAATCAAAATAGAAATTCGGCCTGCTTTCTCGCCTAAAACCCGTTTTACACACAGGGAAACTAAATACAGATCCATAGCAATTTTTATAAATAGCCCTGTAAGCCATCCTCCCAGAAAAACTGCATCCAGCCGCTGGAACGGACCAAGCTGCGCCATTGATGTAACTGTATAAAGCGGAAAGGTTTGAAGTTTAAGAAAATCGCCTGCCACACCTATCATCACAAGAAAAATTATAGAAGCCCCAATCCATAATGCTGTATTCCAAACGGTAAATCCTAACTTTTTCTTTCCTTTTACAACTGGTAGAAGCAATGCTATAACAGAAATGCTGCTGCTGCGGCATAAAAAAAGGATTGCACTGTAAAATGAAATTTTCAGCCCGTCTTCAGAAAAAGGCTCAAAATTTCCAGGATCCATTTTAAAAAACAAACTGCAAATCATAAAGATAAAACCAGCGCAAATGAGAGCTAAAATAATTCCTCCCGCACGTACAATTGCTTCGAGCCCTTTGTATGCTCCATAGCATGCTACTACCAATACAGCAGCGGCAATCACCCATGTGGGTGTACGCGGATCTAAAACATCAGACGAAAAAATTTGAAATACTGAAAGATAATACCAATTTATAACTGAAAAATAAAGAGCGTAAAAAATTGGAATTATAATTCCTACACGCCCCATTACATAGTATCCCTCTTCTATAATGTTTAATCCTGGGCGCTTTCTTGCAATCATCCACAGTGGAATTGCCATTATAAAAGTCATTAAAAACACCCAAAACGACGATGCAATTAAATCTGAAAAATTTTCACTGCCTCCCAGTCCACTATTTATCGTTACTAAGACAATACTGCGCCCTATAAAAAGAACACTAAACAACTGGGCAGCGCTTATGAAATGTTGTTTTTCTTGTCCGGACACGCTTATCCCCCCTTCTTACATCTTTGTAATATGCGCACCCGGAAGATCCTGGACTCGTTCGGTTCTTTTTCCTAAAATCTTCCAGCTCATACGGATAAATACATCACGCATACTCCGCAGATTAAATGGCGAAACTGGCGCAGAAAAAGGTATTCCGTACACGCTTTCGGAACAGAGATTGACCAGCACAAATCCAAACCCCAACATTACACCCCACAATCCTGCTATTCCACCAATGATTATAAATAGAAAACGGCAGACGGCTATCGGCTGGTACAGGCTCGGCGTTACATAGCCAGAGAGGGCTGTCATTGCTACAATAAACAGTGTGGGTGCACCAATAAGTCCTGCACTTACAGCTGTATCTCCTATAACGAGAGCACCTACAATACTTACCGCGTGACCTAAGGGGCGAGGCACTCGCAGACCGGCTTCTCGCATAATTTCATAAATAAGATGGATTACCAGCGCTTCAAGAGAAATAGGAAAGGGTGTACTTGATTCCGCCTGCGCAATTTTTACAAGCAGTGTTTCCGGCAAGAGTTCTGGATGAAATGTAACTACTGCCACATAAAGACCTGGTAAAAATACAGCAATTAAAAAGGCAATATATTTAAGCAATCTTGTAAACGATGCATAAAAAGGTCGTGTGGCATAATCATCAAAACTTTGAAAATTTTCAATAAACAGATGGGGTACCAGCATCACATTAGGAGTTCCGTCTACAATGATAGCCACACGTCCCTCTGAGATTTTCCCACACACTGTATCTGGACGCTCTGATATACCCACAGAGTTAAAAATACTTTTATTTTCAAGAAAAGGCGAAAGATATCCACATGCAAGAACAGAAGGTAAATCGATACGATGTAGTTCTGCTCGAACATGTGCAAGAAGTTCTTTAGATACGGCACTATTAAGATAACAGATTGCTACGCTCGTTTGGCTTACGCTGCCGATTACCATACGCTCAAATTTTAAATCTGGAGTACGCAGTCTACGGCGAATCATCGAAATGTTAATAAGATATGGTTCTACAAAACCTTCTCGGGAACCACGCTGCATCACTTCATTGGATGGCTCTGAGACACTGCGTGTTTGAAATCCCTGTACACCAAAAGCCAGCGCACGATCACAACCGTCAACAATCATCACCACAAATCCTGACAATATTCGATCGATGACATCATCTCGCGTGACAATTTGTGTCTGATCTACTGTAGCAAGGGCATTGTCTCGAATATAATTAAATTTTCCGTCGGGCGTCGTATCTAGGATCGGAGCCTTCAAAATAGGATTTAAAATTCCCTGGGCAATAAGCTGTTTATTAATCAGTCCATCGATCGCTAAAAACGCGGCTTTTGTGCCGGTGATAGTAAATTCCCGGAGGATAAAATCCATACATTCATCAAACTTGCTCTTAAAATATACCACATTATCTAGTAGCGACTTCGAAAGAAGATTGGGTTGAGCCATACAGTCACCTCTTGGTTTTCTACTTTTTTCTTCTGCATGAAAAATTTCTCTCCCTATTCTTTCCATGTGTGTTTATGTTATACATAAAATTGAGATGTATAAATGAGGCACACTTGCAGAAAATAATGCTCGAGGTGATTTTTCATGTTAATTTCTTTTTTACGTGCACTCATACTCTACATAGTCATCATTGTGGCTGTCCGTTTAATGGGCAAACGCCAGATTAGTGAGCTTCAAACATCAGAGCTTGTAGTTACATTGCTCATCTCAGATATTGCCGCTGTTCCCATGCAGGATACGGGACAACCCCTTACCAGCGGATTCATTCCTATTGCAGCGCTAGTTCTATGTGAAATTGTTGTCTCAGTATGGATGCTTAAAAGCAGAAAATTTCGTAGGCTTATTTGTGGAAAGCCTATTGTAGTTATCAATAACGGAGCTATAGATCAACAGGAAATGAAGCTTCTGCGTATGACAACAGAAGATCTTTTCGAACAACTCCGTCAAAAAAATGTATTTTCTATTCAAGATGTGGCTTATGCTATCGTAGAAACAAACGGAACTTTAAGTGTCATTAAAAAACCGGGAAAAAATTCTCCCAATGCTGACGATATGGGGCTAATGGTGCCGGATACCGGTATTGAAACTGTAGTGGTAACTGATGGAGAAATCTCTGAATCGGGAGCGGCTCTATGTGGGAAATCGCGCGCATGGGTGGAAGGCGTCCTGCGCGGGAAAAACCTTAAAACAGAACAGGTATTTTTGATGACTGCTAATACAGCAGGAGAATTTGTTATTATAAAAAAAGGAAGCAAAGGAGTGATCACTTGAACCGAATATTAGCAGCAGCCATCATTGCTATATTAGTAGCCTCGTCATGTGCTGCCAATTTATTTACAACCTCTCGTTTTATCTCCACCACACTCTCGGAACTTGAGCAAACTCATGATCTTGCTCTATCGGGCGATGTTTCCACAGCTGCTGCCAAAAGCAAACATCTTTGTGAACAATGGCAAGATCGCAGCAAAATCCTTTCTATGTATATTCCTCACAGCCGTTTGGAAGCGGTTGGTGAATCACTATATTCCCTCACTCCTCTTGTTTCTGGAGATCATCCAGAGGTTTTTGAGTCAGAATACCAGCGCGCTTGTTTTCTGACAAAAAATGTTTTGGAATCGGAAGTCCCTACTCTTTGCAATCTATTTTAAGAATATTTCTGTTTAAATTTTAGCCAGATGTCAAAATATATTTCAAAAATTCGTTAAATTTGTTTACGTAAAAAGTTTTTGTGTGCCTTTTTTCACTATCGACATAAAACTGCTCTTATGGTATCATTAAAATAACAAAATTTTAATGATATTGAGAGGGTCTGTGTATGAAACAGAGTAGGGCGGAAGTCCAAAAAAGACAGGATCAGATTCTGGAAATGTTTCAAAAAGCCGACACTCTTCAGGTTTCTGACGTCAGTCAGATCCTGCATGTTTCAGAAATTACGGTTCGGCGCGACTTCGACTATCTGGAAAAGCGTGGATTTATTACTCGATTTCACGGCGGTGCCACCTTTAACGCTTCCCACAGCGGAGATTCTCTGCATATACCGTCATCCGTTTCTCATAGCCGCGAAAAGCAGCTTATTGCGCGCACGGCGGCCTCTCTTTTAAAGGATTTTCAAACTGTCTTTTTTACCGCAGGAACAACCTCGATGGAAGTTCTGCACGCTGTGCGCAGCAAAAAAATATGCGCTGTTACAAACAGCGCTTTGGCGGGGAAAATTGTGGAGGGCGGCAGTCTGGAGCTGATTTGTACGGGTGGAACATATCAGGAGAGTTCTCACTCTTTTACAGGTGGGCTTTCCGAATTAACTCTCTCCCAAATCTATGCTGACGCATGCATCATCGGAGCAGATGGAGTTGCTTTTCTTGACGGCGTCACTATGCAATCTTATCTCAACGCTACACTGGCACACCTAATGCTCACGCGGTGCCGGGGAACAAAGATCATCGTTGCAGATGGTTCTAAAATCGGACGTACACTGCATTTTTCCGCATTTCCTCTTGAATCGGTTGATATTCTTGTTACGGATTCCTCTGCTGGTTCTGGTGAACTTCTGCGTATCCGCGATTTGGGAGTGCGCGTTATTTTAGCCGATACAGAGGAATAACGAACAAATATCATGTGTTTTACAGCAGGATGTATACACCGCTATATACGCCCTTTTATGGCTTATGAGTGAGAACTACCTTAAAATATGCAAATACGCTGCAAGATTCTGGATATCTTGCAGCGTATTATTTTATATATTATTTTTGTCAAGGGGTCACACTGAATCCTCGATTTGGTGCAGCAGCCAAAGGGCTACACCGTCATTTTCGTTGTCTGCAATTATGTCGGTAGCCTCTTGCTTGAGTGCAGGCGCGGCGTTCTCCACCGCATAGGCTTCGTCTGAAATACGAAACATCGGCAGATCGTTGACGGCGTCTCCAAATGACACAATCTTCTCAAATCCGAAAAGTTCTTTTAACCGTAAAATAGCGTTTGCTTTTGTGGCTGCTTGGGGCATAATCTCCAGCCAGTATTCATCCTCTGTATAGATTTCTCGCTGGAAGAGACAGGTGTACCGTTTATCCTGCTCGAATGCATGGGCTAACCCTTCCAGCTCGCTGCGGCTGCCGATACAGGTGTAATAAAAAATTTCTCCCTGATAAATCTTTTCGGAAGAAGAAACCGGCAGAAAGCGCGGGTCACCGGGCCGGGAGTCTAAATATCTTTTCATTCCGGGATTCTCGGTTCCACTGTGCCACAGCACACGTTCCTGACCTTCTAAAAAAGTGTAAACAAATGGATGCACTTTATACGCCTGAAAAAGCACTTGCGCTTGCATACGTTCTTTGAGTGTAAATGTACAGGCATGCTGTATTCTTCCTGTGGCAGCGTCTATCAGAAAGGCTCCGTTATACACCGCCACCGGTAATCTGAGATGCAGTCCCTGCGCTGCGATCCGAGCGCTGCTGAGCGATCGTGCTGTTGCATATGTAAAGGAAACGCCGCGCTCTATCAAAGAATTGAGGATTGTGAGGCTTTGGGGGCTGATCTGCGAGCGGCGGTTCAGCAGCGTTCCATCGAGATCGGAAACGTAGAGCGTGCGTCCCTGCTTTTTATTTTCCAATAAATGCCCTTCCTTCTCTTGTAAAAAAGCGCCGTACGGAATTTTTCCGAAAACGGCGCTTTTAAATATAAACACAACTGTACCCGCGGATGTTTTATCCACCGGGAATTCAATCTTCGTTTTGACGTTCTTTATAATGGTGCGCTTCTTCCAGCATCATATCCTTCACCTTCATCAGGCGAATCTGTGTGCTTCGCTCATTTTCGTCGAGCTTCATGGTGATGTAGCGGATATTCTCCTGTGCTTGGGGGATCATAACGTGCTCCAGCGCGTTAACACGACGACGCGTCTTTTCAATTTCGGCCGCCATGAGCTGACACGATTTTTCACATTCTGCCAGCCGAAGCATAGTGGGCAGAATGTCTGCCAGTGACTTCACCGCATCATCCAGATCACTGGAAGTAAAGGCGAAACCATAGGAATAGATGTCATTGGCATCAGGAGTACGCGTTTTGTATTCAAACACAGGAATCTCCACACTCATTACATTGCGCAGGCTTGGCTCGATGAACACTTCTTGCTTCGGAGCAAGAAGCGCCGTGTTAAGCACCTCATCCTGCATGCCGGCGCGGGCGAGCATGAATTTTTTATTCGATTCCCCGATCGCCCGTTCCACCTTCTCACGCAGCTCTTTATTTTCCCTGACGAGGTCGAGGAATTGGCGCATCAGCTCATCTCGTTTATCCTTGAGCAGTTTGTGGCCGCGCATAGCAGTAGCCAGCTTTCTCTTCTGGCGCGTCAGTTCCATACGCGTTGGGTTGACATGTGCAGACGCCAAGGTCCGTCCCTCCTTTCAGAACCCGGCAGGCGTTACTGCTTGCCGTAATACTTATCCAGCATCTCGTCGCTGATTCGCTTCAGTTCACTGCGCGGCAGGATGGAGAGCAGCTTCCAACCGAGATCCAGCGTCTCTTCAACACTGCGGTCGGTATTATAGCCCTGAGAGACGTACTCTGCTTCAAATGCATCAGCAAATTTAGCATATAACTTATCCATATCCGTAAGAGCGGCTTCACCCAAAATGACCATCAGCTCTTTCGCATCCTTTCCGCGTGCATACGCGGCAAAAAGCTGGTTCATCGTTCCGGAGTGATCCTCTCTCGTTTTTCCCACACCGATTCCCTTATCTTTCAAACGGGATAGGGATGGCAAAACATCGATAGGAGGAGTGACGTTTTTCCGATACAGTTCACGGCTGAGTATGATCTGCCCTTCTGTAATGTAACCGGTAAGATCAGGGATGGGGTGCGTTTTGTCGTCTTCCGGCATGGTAAGAATGGGGATAAGCGTAATACTGCCGGTCTTTCCCTTTTGACGGCCAGCACGCTCGTAAAGACTCGCCAGATCGGTATACATATATCCGGGATACCCGCGGCGTCCGGGAACCTCTTTTCGGGCAGCGGAAACCTCACGCAATGCGTCAGCATAGTTTGTAATATCCGTCATGATGACAAGAACGTGCATATTCTTCTCGAAGGCAAGGAATTCTGCCGCGGTGAGGGCCATTCTCGGCGTTGCGATACGCTCGATGGCCGGATCGTTCGCAAGATTGACGAACATTACAGTACGATCGATAGCTCCTGTTTCGCGGAAACTCTCAACAAAGAAATTCGATTCTTCAAACGTAATACCCATTGCCGCAAACACGACGACAAAAGGTTCCGTTGTACCACGCACTTTCGCTTGGCGCGCAATCTGTGCGGCAAGGTTCGCATGAGGCAGACCACTGGCAGAGAAAATAGGCAGTTTCTGACCACGCACCAGTGTATTAAGTCCATCAATCGCCGAAACACCTGTTTGGATAAACTCCTCCGGATAGCTTCTAGCGGCCGGATTCATAGGCAGGCCATTAATATCCAGCCGTTTTCTCC
>CALWIX010000080.1 GCA_944380825.1 uncultured Clostridia bacterium
CCCTACCTAAAGTGATTAGGCAAGTATAAAAACTGCGCAGAGAAGCAAATTTTCTTGCAATTGTTGCGCAGGATTTTCCCATTCTTCGCAGTTCCCTTTCATAGTTTTCAAGTTGATCTGGCGTCACACTTTCCATGTTCCAGCCCTTATCGCTACAAAAACGGAGAAAATGTTCAACATCTCTTACATATGATTCCAGCGTATTAGGCGAAACTTTCTTATTTTCTGACAGATATGTCTGAAAAGCAGCAAGATAGCTGTCCATATTCTCCCTCCCTATAAAAATCATAAAAGAAGCGGTGCAAACCAAAGCGATGTAAGGGAATCTAAAACCGCTGAAAAAATTGCCAAAAACGATAAAAGTCCAAAGCGGATAAAATATGTACGCACAGAAAAAGCAACTGATTCCTTTTGAAACCCCCGCAGAAAGAGACTATGGGAGGCTTTTAAGCTTTCACGCGCCGCCACTACAACAGCTGCTGCAAGAAAAAAAGCACCCGGCAAAATAGAAAGCAAAAAAAACGCAAGCCCGTGAAGTCCTTTCTCGTAAAATAAAGACAATGCCGAAATTCCCAGACAAATTCCCTGAAACAGCGGAATAATTGGGATTAAAAACATTCCCCAAAGAGAAAGCCCCAGAAGAAAGCATAAAAGTAAAAGCAGGACAGCAGTAAACATAGAAGAATAGAAAACCGTTCCCACATCACCGTCTATTTGACGAATAAAACTATTCTCCAGAATAGTAGTTATAGTAATACGCGTCTGCGAATCTGCGATTCGCAGAAGAACGATTCCTAAAATTTCTCCCAAAATCAAAAGAGCTGTAAGAAGGGCAATCCCTCTATTTTTTTGGATCAAGCGTATCCATCCTCCATGCGCAGTTCTCGAAGATGGATGCTTGCAATGAAAAAAGTTTGTCCGAACCGTAAGCATTCCCACACAACCTTTCTCTCTATAAATATTATATAGATAGAAAATCCTATGCGGAAATTTTTCTTTTTAGAAGTATGAGAAAGCTATATTTAAAATGGATTATTTTTCTAATTCTCCCGCACGTTTCGTACAAGCCTGCATAGCGCTTTGAAGAATTCCTTCCATATCATGATCGTAAAGCACCTTCATAGCTTCCAATGTTGTACCTCCCGGAGAAGATACCATACGGATAAGCTCATCCGGCGTTTTTTCTGACTCTATCATCATTCCAGCGCTGCCAATCATAGTTTGGCAGATAAGTGCCTTCGCGGTTTGTGGATCGATCCCCTCCTTCTGGGCATAATCCATCATGGCTTTTCCAACTAGATACAAATATGCAGGACTGCTCCCACTGATACTTGTGATCGCATTAATTGCTTCCTCGTTTACTTGTCGTACAATACCGCATGATTCAAAAAAAGATTTTACCATAGAAAAGGCCTCTTTGGAAGCATTAGCAGGACAATAAAGCGCCGTTGCTCCCTTTCCTATTAAAAGCGGTGTATTCGGCATTGCACGGAATACAATATATTCGCCGCCCAGTTGTCTCTTAATATAGCCTGTAGAAACACCAGCTGCAATAGAAACGTATATTTTATCGAAAGAAGCTTCCGGACGAATCTCCTCTAAAACTTCTTCAAAATTCTGCGGCTTGACCGTTAAAAAAATGATGGTAGACGACCTTGCTAACTGTGCTGCCGACGGATAAACAGTCATCCCCTTTTCACCCAAACTCTGACATTTTTCCGGAAGAAGATCATAAAGCCCCAGCTGTTCTGCAGGAACTCCACTCTTTAAAATCCCGCCAATGATCGCGTTTGCCATATTTCCAACGCCAATAAAGCCAATTTTTCGATTTTCCATGTCAAAGACGCTCCTAAACTCCCAAAATATAAAAAGACAAAAAGACTTTTCAGTACATACTATAATACTTTTTCTTTTCGAAAGCAAGTTGTTTTATACAAATTTTATATTTTTATACAGATTATGAATAATAATTTGAATTTTAAAAAATTATTATGTAAAGTAATTATATATTATGTAAACTAATCAAAAAAGTATATTTATTCACTTGCTTAATTTTATTATTAAAACAACATTATACAAAAGTTTTTATTTCTATTTAGAGACAGCAAGCTCCGGCATTTGTAAAAATGCCGGACTTTTCTAAGCTTTTTTATTATTCGGATTCTTCTTCTGCAAGGGCGGCCTTCATCATAATGGCGCATTCCAAACGTTTCTGTTCTAGTTCACAAGAATTTTTATGAGACTTGAGGACATCTCCTTCATACTGCCAGTTGTTGGCATTGCAACCACCGCTGCAATAGAACTTCGCCCAACAGTTTTTACATTCTTCCTTAGAGTAAACATTTGCCTTAGCAAAGTATTTCTTTTTCTCTGTATCGAAAGTGCCATCGAGCACACTTCCCATCTTCCATTGATCATCCCCCACAAACTGGTGGCATGGAAAAATATCCCCTTGAGGTGTAACAGCAACATACTCATTTCCACAACCACAGCCGCGTAGTCTTTTAATGGCGCACGGACCTTGGTTTAAGTCTATAGCAAAATGGAAAAAGTTGATTCCTTTTTTCTCCTTTTTACGATCAATAAGAACTTTAGCCAATCGTTCGTATTCCTCAAATACAGCCGGCAGATCTGCCTCTTTAATGGAATAATCAAGTTTCTCATCAGAAACAACCGGTTCAATCGAAAGCTGGTCAAAGCCAAGATCGGCCATGTGAAGAACGTCGTTTGTAAAATCTAAATTATATTTCGTAAAGGTTCCACGGGCATAGTAATCCTTCTCTTTGCTTCGGGCAGCCACAAGTTTCTGATAAGCGGGAACGATTTTGTCATACGAGCCAGTTCCGTCTACACGCACCCGCAGCCGATCGTTGACCTCCTTACGTCCGTCAATGGAGAGAACTACATTCGACATTTCTCGGTTAATAAAATCAATTTTATCGTCTGTCAGCAAAATACCATTCGTCGTGATTGTAAAACGGAAATTTTTATTATGCTCTTTCTCCTGCGAGCGAGCATATTCGACGATCTGCTTTACAACGTCGAAATTCATTAAAGGTTCCCCGCCAAAAAAATCGACCTCGAGGTTATGGCGTCCAGCCGATTTTTGGATCAAAAAGTCGATGGCCTTCTTCCCTACTTCAAAAGGCATCAACATCCTTCCGCATCCAAAATCTCCTTTGGCCGCAAAACAGTATTCGCAGCGGAGATTGCAGTCATGCGCAACATTTAGGCACATTGCTTTTACAGGAGCGGCTACCATCATATCGGCAAACTTTTCGTATTCATCCGAGGAAAACAGCATTCCCGATTGATACAACTGGTGAAGATCCGCATAGTTTTCCTCTACCTCTCCCCTGCCATATACAGGACAGAGCTCTTCTAAAAGTTCTTGTGGCGGTATCTCAGGGACAGAGTCTTTTAAGTAATCAAGCATTCGGAACGGAAGCTCCTCCATAACATGGACAGCTCCGCTGTTCACATCCAGCACAATGTTATAACCGTTTAGAGAATATTTATGTATCATATCTTATATACCTCATTAAAATACAAAATTTAAGGGACAGTAAAAACCTGTCCCTTAAAGGTGTAAATTTGAAGCTTCAATCATCAATCAGCGATTGACGTTTTCACACTTCTGATTCGCAACCGTGCAGGAAGTTTTGCACGCGGACTGGCAAGAAGCTTGGCACTCGCCGCAGCCACCCTTTACCGCGCTCTCCTTGAGGTTCGCTTTGTTCAAGGTCTTAATCTGCTTCATTGTGAAACCTCCATTCCCTTAGCAGGCTGAGTCTTTATACGCACCGCACTGTACCCACATATTTCGCGCAGCACAATACATACACAGACACCAAACACCTGTAAAATAAGTGTGTAATTATTATAGCATATTTTGGGAAACTTGAAAAGCCCTATTTTATTCTTTGTAGAAAAACCCTATTATTTCATGCTTTTTGCCGCATTACAGCGAGTACGCCCCCTATGGCTCCAGAAAGCATCATAACAGCACCTTTTGTAAGCACAGCAAGATCTGCCTCCCCGCCGACAACCGAAAGACCAGCAAGGAATTCCAGCAAAAACAATATAAGCCCCGTACATACTCCCAGCAACAATCCACGAGCCTTTGCAATTTTAGCAGTGACGAACCCACCAAGAAACGCACTTATACCAGAAACAGCAATCGTAATCATAGGAACGGCACTTTGGGGAAGTCTACCGGAAGAAGCCATAATCAGTGCGGCTCCAACAAGAAGCAACATACAGAAGACAGCTCCCAAAAGAGTACCTATTATCACTGGGCGTAAAATATGAAGTATAGGGTTTGCCGCTGTTTCTTTTTTATTTTTTCTCATACAAGAAATCCCCCTCACACGCGTATCTTGTGAAATCATACGCGAGTAAGGGAAAAATTATGACTCCGCGTCGTCGTGGATGGTATCTACGCTTCCAATGGCCCATCTCTTAATACGCAGTTTGGAACGATCCGTACCGGTTTCCATGATGACAGTCTCATCATCCTTAATAGCAACAATTCGGCCACACACACCGCCGATTGTCGTGATTTCATCGCCAATCTGTGCGCCCTTGCGCATGGCCTCTTCTTTCTTCCTCTTCTTAGACTGAGGACGGAAGAAAATCAGCCAAAGCACCAGAATAAAAACGCCATAAACAAGGATGATGCTGATCCAGCTGCCTGCTCCCATTGACTGTTCCGTACCGGTAAGGGGCAAAAAATTATTGATCATTCGAGAAAACACCTCCATTGATATTCTTTACAATTATAGCAACAAATTCCTTTTTATGCAAGAGAAAATGGAAATTTATATCCGTTTTCCCAGTTTCTCAATATTCTCGCTGTAAAAGGTTTCAAAGCTGCCCGAATCAAGTGCTGCGCGGATTTTCTCAAGTAAGGTGTTATAAAAATAGATGTTATGAATCACACACAGCCGCATGGCCAGCATCTCTCCGCTCTTAAACAGGTGGTGCAGATAAGCGCGGGAAAAATTCCGACACACGGGGCAGTCGCAGGACGGATCTAGCGGAAGCTCGTCAAGCGTATATTTAGCATTCATTAAATTGCGGCAGCCTTCCCAAGTAAAAGCATGACCATGGCGTGCGTTACGTGTTGGCATAACGCAATCAAATAGATCGATACCCCGCTTCACACCTTCTAAAATATTTACAGGTGTACCAACTCCCATCAGATAGCGGGGCTTGTCTTTGGGCATAAACGGCTCCACCGTTTCAATGATCCGATACATCTCTTCGGCAGGCTCACCCACAGCTAAACCACCGATGGCATAGCCGTCTAAATCAAGCTTGCGAATCTCTTTCATGTGAGAAACGCGAAGATCCTCATAGGTGCTTCCCTGATTGATTCCAAACAGCATTTGATGCGGATTTACAGTATCTGGCAGCGAATTGAGACGATCCATCTCCTCTTTACACCGGTACAGCCAGCGAGCTGTGCGATCACACGAAGCGCGGGTATACTCATATTCTGCAGGATTTTCAATACACTCGTCGAATGCCATTGCGATAGTCGAACCGAGATTGGATTGAATCTGCATACTTTGTTCCGGCCCCATAAAAATTCGATGACCATCGATGTGGGAGGCAAAGGTGACTCCCTCCTCCTTGATGTTGCGCAGCTTTGCGAGAGAAAAAACCTGAAACCCACCGCTATCGGTTAAAATGGGACCATCCCAGCGCGTAAACTTATGCAGTCCACCTAGCTTTTTTACAATTTCATCCCCGGGACGCAAGTGGAGATGATATGTGTTACATAGTTGTACTTGGCATTTAAGCTCTTTCAGATCAAGGGCAGAAACGGCTCCTTTTATTGCACCACACGTTGCAACGTTCATAAATGCCGGTGTCTGAATATTGCCATGAGGTGTAGAAAAGACACCGCGCCTAGCCGCTCCTTCTGTTTTCATTACTTGTAACATATATTCCAATCCCTTTCCGGTATTGATTTCAAATTCTATATTATAAAGTTTCTCCGGCTGCTGTCAAGCATTTTTCACCAAAAGCGGAAAAGCCGTGTAGGAAAAAGGAATTCCTACACGGCTCATGCTTTTTATGTTTAAGAAAGTTCAAACATTCCATGATATAGCTGATAGTATTCTCCTTTGAGCGCTAGAAGGTCTTCATGATTGCCGCGCTCAACGATTTGGCCATTTTCGAGCACAATGATCGCATCGGCATTGCGAACCGTAGAGAGCCGGTGCGCAATCACAAACACGGTGCGTCCCTCCATAAGCCGATCCATCCCCTTTTCAATCAGCGCTTCTGTACGCGTATCGATGCTGGAGGTGGCTTCATCGAGGATCAATACAGGGGGATCGGAAACGGCTGCCCGCGCAATCGCTAAAAGCTGCCGTTGCCCTTGCGATAGGTTCGCGCCATCGGCTGTAACCATCGTGTCATATCCATGAGGAAGACGGCGGATAAACGAGTCTGCATTGGCAATTTTGGCCGCACGAACAACCTCTTCCTGTGTGGCATCAAGTTTTCCAAAGCGGATATTATCAGCGATCGTTCCCGTAAAAAGATGAGTATCTTGAAGGACGATTCCAAGTGAACGGCGCAGATCGTCTTTGCGAATCTCCCTTACGTCGATCCCATCATAAATCACAGCCCCGCCCTGTACATCATAAAAACGGTTGATCAAGTTAGTAATTGTGGTCTTACCAGCACCTGTGGAACCCACAAAAGCAATCTTCTGGCCGGTTTTTGCGTAAAGGCTGATATTTTTGAGAATCATCCGGTTGTCATCATAGCCGAAGGTAACGTTTTTAAATCGTACGTCACCGCGCAGCAAAACAAGAGAACCGTCTGTTTTTTTCCAAGCCCAGCAGTTTGTTTTTTCTTTGCAGGGAACAGGAGTTCCATTTTCTTCTTTTACATTTACAAGCTCGATTTTTCCGTCATCTATTTCGGATGGCTCTCCCATTACCTCAAAAATGCGTTCGGCGCCAGCCAAAGCAGCCAGAAGGAAATTGCTCTGCTGCGTAAACTGATTAATCGGCATAGCGGCTTGCCGCACAAATACCAGATAACTGGCCAGACTGCCTACATCCGTCATCCCGCGAAGCGCCATAATGCCGCCCAAAACAGCCACAATCGCATAGTTAATATAGGAGATACTCACAACAGCAGGCACCATAGTGGCTGCATAACTTTGCGCACCTGTTCCCGCCTGTCGGAGTTTTTCATTTCTCTCGCGAAAACCTTCTAAATTTTTGTCTTCATGATTAAACACTTTCACAACCTTTTGTCCGCTGACCATCTCTTGAATATATCCATCCAGATCGCCTAGACTCTGCTGCTGTTTGTTAAAATAGGATTTGCTGCGTTTTCCGCTGTACCGGATATACAAAAACATACAAATATAACACACCACAGCAATAAGGGATAAACGCCAGTTAAGAACAAACAACAGAGTCAATGTTCCAACGATCTGAATAAAGCTTTGGATTACCATGGCAAAGCTATTATTCAATGCATCGGAGATAGTATCGACATCATTTGTGAAGTAACTCATAATATCGCCATGGCGCTGTGTATCAAAAAAACGAAGCGGGAGCGTTTGTAAATGCGAGAACAAATCGCGCCGAATATCCAGCAGCACCTTTTGGGCGGCGCGAACCATTGTCTGTGTATATCCATATGCTGTCAAAACTCCGATCCCGTAAATCACTGCTGTCACAACAACACCTCGCAGCAGCGATACATGGTCCCCTTGTGTGAGGGAATTGACCACAGGACGGATCATATAGGTTCCCAGCAGATTAGCAGCGGCACTAACAGAGACAAGAAGCGCTACCGCCAGAAAGTAAAGTTTATGCCGCCCCATATAGGAAAGGAGAGAATCAATGGTGAATTTCAAATTGTTCGGTTTTTTACCGCTGAACTGTCGAGCCATCGTCATCTCCTCCTTTCATCTGAGAAGCATAAATCTCTTGATAGATGGGGTCACGCGCCAAAAGCGCTTCATGCGTACCAACTGTATGGATGCGGCCATCTTCCAAAACAATAATTTGATCGGCGTGGATTACAGAGGTAAGCCTTTGGGCAATGATAATTTTCGTAACATCTTTCAGTTCGGATAGTGCAAAGCGTATTTTAGCCTCTGTGGCTGTATCAACCGCACTGGTAGAATCATCAAAAATTAAAATTTTTGGACGCTTAAGCAACGTTCTTGCAATACACAAACGCTGTTTCTGGCCTCCGGAAACATTCACTCCCCCCTGCCCTAAATCGGTATCCAACCCTTTAGGCATACGCTCCAGAAACTCCTGTGCGCACGCGGCGCGGCAGGCAGCCCATAACGTTTCGTCGTCTGCTTCTTCATTTCCCCAGAGAAGATTCTCCCTCACCGTACCGGAAAACAAAACGTTTTTTTGAAGGACAATTCCAACAGCATCCCGCAAAGCTTTCAGATCGTAATCCCGCACATTTCTTCCTCCAACGAACACAGCGCCCTGTGTCGTATCATACAGCCGCGGGATCATTTGAACCAAGGTGGTTTTGGCAGAACCTGTTCCTCCAATGATCCCCACCGTCTGCCCAGACGGAATATGGAGATTGACATGAGAAAGAGCATACTCTTGTGCTTCTGCTTTATATTTAAATGAAACGTCCATAAAGTCTACGCTTCCATCTAAAATTTCACGGCACGCTTTAGATGGTGCGGTCAGATCCGGTTCTTCTTCTAAGACTTCATTGATACGCTGCGCACTTGCCAAGGATCGCGTCAACAATAAAAATACATTGGAAATCATCATTAGGGAATTCATTACCTGAAGCACATAGCTAAGAAATCCTGTTAAATCGCCCACTTGAAGATTTCCTTGCAAAATCATATCTCCGCCAAACCACATAATAAAAATCGTAGAGGCGTACATTGTAAATTGGAAAGCGGGAAGATTTAAAACAGCATAATGAAATGTACGCTGGCTTGTCTGCATCAATTCTTCGTTTACACAGCGAAACTTCTCTTCCTCATATTCTCCACGCACAAAAGCTTTGACGGCACGCATCGCCGTTAATCCTTCTTCTACCACCTCATTGAGCCGATCTACAGATTTCTGCAACTTCGCATACATCGGAGCAACACGGCGCACAATAAATACTAAAATCAACGCTAAGATAGGTGTTGTAATAAAGAACACAATCGCAAGCTGTGCATTCATCCAGATGGAGAGCGCAATCCCCATAATAAGCATGGATGGCCCGCGCACCATAGGACGCAGCCCACCATTAATGGCATTTTGCAACACTGTAACATCGGTCGTCATTCGAGTTACAAGAGAAGAGGTCTCGAAATGATCTAAATTAGAAAACGAGTAACTTTGCAGCTTTTGGTATTGAGCTTCTCTTATCTTTGCACCAAATCCGTAAGAGGCTCGAGCGGCAAACTTAGCGTACAATAGGCCGGTAATTAAAGCTAAAATGGCGCAGATCCCCATTTGGATCCCTTTATATAAAATAAAGCGAACATCGTGATTTACAACCCCAACATCAATAATATCGGCCATTAACACCGGAATAAACAGTTCAAAACAGGTTTCTACAAGCACTAGTAGCGCGCCAATTATAAGATCTCGCCGGTAATGTCCAAAATATTGGAATAGTTTCTTTAAATCTTTCAATACTCTATCCCCCGCTTTATCAGGCAAAATGATATGTCAATTATAAAAGCATTGAATAGCTTTGTCAATTAAAATGCAGTCACCCTTCTGACCCTTTCCCTGATTAACAAAACCATACCTCTCATACACACTTAAGCTGATGTATATACCATTATGGCATTCTTCTTTCTTTTTGCGCTGCTACATTTTTTAGGAAATAATAAATAACGATCTTTTCTCTTTAAGTATTTAGATGTTTTTTATTTTATAAATTAGCAACACTTTACACTTATGCTCTTTTATTTCTCTACTTTCCTAAAAAGATATTGATTTTTATTAGTAATTTTGGTAGTATCAGAATTGGCATAGATCTTTCTATAGGTTCTGTAGCCCATCTTATTCTATTTTATTCCAAATTTATTCCAACATTAAGTCTCTGTTGGAGAGAAGGCGAGGTCTGTCTATATGAAAACATTTTTCGATCTTTCCGCTGACGAAACGTCGAAAGAAATGCAGACGAACGTTTCCACCGGTCTAACACAGGAGGAAGCGACTACACGTCTGCAAAAGTACGGGTTCAATCGTTTGGAGGGTGGAAAAGAAAAAACACTTCTTCAGATGGTGATGGAACAGCTTAAGGATTTTTTAGTAATTATTTTGATGATTGCAGCTGTAGTTTCCATCGGTCTAGGCGAGGCTCTAGAGGGAGTTATTATTCTTGCAATCGTCGTTCTAAACACGATTTTGGGTGTGTATCAGGAGAACAAAGCCAGCAATGCTCTGAAAGCTTTAAAAGAAATGGCCAGCCCTCACGCAAAAACTCTTCGCGGAGGCGAAATTGTGGAAGTTCCTTCTTCTGATGTTGTACCCGGCGACATCGTTATTTTGGAAGCGGGCGATTATGTTCCTGCAGATGTGCGTTTGATTGAATCAATTAACTTAAAAATCGACGAATCTGCTCTGACGGGAGAATCTGTGCCTGTAGAAAAGGATGCAAATGCTATTTTGGCATCTGATGCCGGGCTGGGAGATCGTATTAATTGTGGTTATATGGGTACTGTTGTTACTTACGGCCGCGGCCGCGGTATCATTACAGATACAGGTATGCAGACTCAGATGGGAAATATCGCTGGAATGCTTACCAGCACGCCGGAGGAATCTACTCCTCTTCAGAAAAAGCTCGATCATTTGGGAAAAATTCTTGGTATTGTTTGTTTATCTATTTGCGTCGTTATTTTTGCGTTAGGATTTTTTCACGGCATGGAGCTGTTTGATATCTTTATGACCTCTGTCTCTCTGGCTGTGGCTGCTATTCCAGAAGGTCTTACAGTTGTCGTTACAATTGTTCTTGCTTTAGGTATGCAGAAAATGGTTAAATGCAACGCCATTGTGAAACGACTAAGTGCTGTGGAAACGCTTGGCAGCACAACGGTTATTTGCTCCGATAAAACAGGAACCCTCACACAAAACAAGATGACCATTCAGAAGTTGTATGATGGCAGGCGTCTATATTCTGTTAGCGGAACCGGTTACAGCCCAAAGGGAGAAATTACGGCGGATGACGGCAGTGAAGTCACCCATTCTATTGATAAGCTCATCGAGGGCGGATTGCTCTGCAACGACGCTATTTATCATCCCGATACGGAAACGATTGTAGGCGATCCAACCGAAGGCGCAATGGTTGTTCTCGCTTACAAAAAGGGAATTGCAAAGTCTGATTGGGAAACAAAATATCCGCGTCTTCAGGAAATCCCGTTTGATTCCGACAGAAAACTCATGTCCACTTTTCACCGTATTGACGGAAAGTTGATCATGTATACAAAGGGGGCTCCGGATGAGCTGCTGCGCCGCTGCTCGTCTATCGAAATTGATGGCAAGGTTCAGCCCATTTCTCAGCAGAAGCGTGACGAAGTGCTTGCCCAAAACACAAGCATGGCGCAGTCTGCGCTGCGTGTTATCGGCGTGGCGTATCGCACTTTATCTGAAATTGACACCGACTTCTCTGTGGAAAACGAGCTCACTTTTGTGGGCCTTGTAGGAATGATCGATCCACCGCGTGAAGAAGCAAAGGCAGCTATTGATGAATGTAAGGCAGCTAGCATCCAGGTAAAGATGATTACCGGCGATCACAAAATTACCGCCAGCGCCATTGGCGCGCAGCTTGGTATCGACACAGACCGCACTGTGGAGGGCCGCGAAATCTCTGAAATGTCTGATGAGCAACTGCGTGAATGCGTAAAAAAGACAAGTGTATTTGCACGTGTATCACCGGAGCATAAAGTGCGCCTTGTAGATGCGGTGCGCGCCAACGGTAACATCGCCGCTATGACCGGCGACGGGGTAAATGACGCGCCTTCACTGAAACACGCTGATATAGGTGTGGCTATGGGAATTACCGGTACAGATGTATCGAAAGAAGCGGCCGATATGATCCTCACCGATGATAATTTTGCCAGTATTGTTAGTGCTGTTTCCGAAGGTCGTACGATTTACAGCAACATTCGTAAAGTAGTGGGCTTCCTGCTTTCCTGTAATATCGGCGAAATACTCGTTATTTTGCTTGCAATGCTTGCAAATTTCCCTGTTCCACTAGTTGCCATCCAACTTCTCTCTATTAATTTAATCACAGATGCTTTTCCAGCATTTGCTCTCGGTATGGAAAAAGAAGAACCAGGTACCATGAGCCGTCCCCCTCGGGATCCAAAAGAGCCGATTGTAGATAAGAAGATGACCGTTGCTATTGTGATGCAAAGTGTTGCACTGGCAGTAGGTACTCTACTTTCCTTCATGTACGGCTTATTTATCCATGAAGATCTGGAAGTCGCTAGAACAACCTGCTTCTTTACACTGGTGATTGGAGAACTGTTACGCGCTTATTCCTCCCGTTCTGAAACAAGCCCGATTTTCCGTATGAGAATTTTAGAAAATAGTTATCTCAATAAGTGTGTGCTTGTTTCTGTTTTGTTTATGCTGGCCAGCATTTATGTTCCATTCCTCAACCCAATATTCAGTACCGTTGCGCTTGCATGGGATGAACTGCTAGTTGCCCTTTTGTTCGCGTTCCTGCCTATGCTTGGCGGTGAAGCAGCCAAATTGCTGCAGAAACGCTTATAAGAAAAACCGTCCCGAAAAAGTCTCGAGACGGATCTATATTTCTACAAAAATTCCCGAAACGGCAGGCCGAAAAAGCCTGCCGTTTTATTCTGTCTGCAGGAGCAATCTGTCCTGTCTTTGGTATTACTACTTAATATACACTTTTTTATTCCGAATCGCAATTTGCAAAGCAAAGGTTTAAATCAACTGGCCCCGTGATTCCGTCCACTGTACCGCTTGCGGAATACTGCCACACACGCAGCTTATACGGAAAGAAAGGGCGTGTGAAATGTTGGGCAAACCAAATATCATACTGTGCGATTCGAGGATAGTCTAAATGAGAAAAGAACTGCTCCACATTGGCGTAGATCATTGGTTGAAAACCAGCTTCTTTTACTTTCTCGCAGAATGCTATGGCAATATCGGTACGCATTTGTTGCGACAATCCGTTTGCACGTCCCTCTCCTTCGGTAATTAGTTCCGTATCAAAAGCCACAGGAAGATCCAATTCGTATCCTTCTAAATTTTGCAGGACAAAATCGGCTTCCTCCTGCGCCTCTTCTACAGAGATTGCTTGAGAGAAAAAATAAACACCTACACGTATACCAGCAGCCTGCGCGTTTTTTATATTGTTATGAAATTGTTCATCAAGAAGAATCTCTCCTGTACCCCATCCGCGATATCCAAGACGAATATATGCTTCCTCAATTCCGTCCGCTTTTACACGCTGCCAGTCGATCTCTCCTTGATAAGAGGATACATCGATCACCTGATGAGCAGCCTCTTCCCCGTTTTCTATATATTCTATCCTTCCGCCGGATCGGATAAGATGATCCCAGTTGATATTGTTTTTTTCGAGATTTTCATCTATCGGCTGGTAAATAATTTCGCCACCACTCTTATAGACTATTTTGTCATCAAAAAAGCGTTGCAAGAACGAAATTCCCACGTTATATTCCTGCGCATACTGTTTAAATGTTTCTACATCGATTGTTTCTTCCTCTTCCGATTCTTGTGCTTCCTGTTCAGCTTGCAAAAAAGTAGGCTCTACATCCTTTAAACGAGACGATAATCGAAACACGCATACACTCAGCCCAAGAACTGCTGCCGTAAGAGAGAATAGCACTATCCCTAAAAAAACATTTTTTCCCTTTCCCATAAAACACTCCCCCTTCTTCCTTCTTATTTCGCAAATTTTGTCGTATTTTTGCGAAATTTACTTTAAGTATACCTGAAGCAAGGCGGAATGTCCATAGCTTTCTTTTTCCATTAAATGCATCGGTTCCTTTTTAAGAGAAGCAAGGCTGCCAAATAGCCGGCTGACAACAGGATAGTAAAGTTATAACCAGAACGAAACAATGTCAAAAATCCAACAGTAGCTAAGGGGAGCAATGTGAAAAACGAAAGGATCTGTGTTGTGCGCAGAGCGATTTCTTCGGGAAATCGAAGGCAAAGAAGCGAATAAAGCGCCTGACCACCGTCGAGCGGTTCTACCGGCAAAATATTAAAAAGCCCAAGTCCTAGATTGGCAGCGGCTAAAGAAAAAATTTTTTCTTGCGGCCAGAGATAAAAACTTATAGCGAAAATGAAGCAGCTAAAAAAATTGAAAGCCGGTCCCGCCAGAGAAATTATTGCATCCTTTTTTCTGCTGCGCAATTTTAAAGTCTCCTCCACAATGTCGATACCAAACGGATTCATACAGATCTTTTGGGGAGGAATCTTCAGCAGAATCATAGCAGCAATATGGCCGGATTCGTGTATGATGGCAGCTAATATGCTGATTCCGGCTATTCCTGTACGATCACAAAGCAAAGAAAATGTCAGCGCCGCAAAAAATAAAAAGCTGATTTCGATCCGGCAGTTTTTTATAGTAAATTCCATCAGCAAAAAGACGCAGGAAGAAACGGTGCTGGATCACAGCACGTCCCATTGATTTGCAGTTCGAAATGGAGATGTGGTCCTGTAGCATCTCCTGTGCTCCCTACTAAAGCAATTTCTTCTCCGCGAGAAACTGTTTCACCCTTTTTTACCAAAAGCTGTTGGCAGTGAGCGTATAAGGTTTTGATTCCTCCTCCGTGATCCAAAAGGATATATTTGCCATAGGAGGTGTTTTCTTCTGAAGATTCTACCGTTCCAGAAAGGGAGGCAAAAATAGGAGATCCTGCTTCTGCAGCCAAATCAATCCCTTTGTGGACGTTTCCGCCACGATCTTCACTGTCTTCAAATCCGGATGTAACAACTGCCTGCTGTATGGGAGCAGTTAGCGACATAGACACCATAACGGGTACAGAAGAACCAACCGCATGTGTAAACAAAACCGCTTCTTCACTAGATTCTTGCTTTTGAGAAAGATCTGGGTTAGAATCTATGGAATCTTCTTTTGGAGCGATTTCTTCTGGAATTATAGAGGCAACTGCTTTCTCCATATCTTCCATCTGTTCCTGCGCAATCAAAGAGCGGTTGAGATGATCCACATACCATAGTCGTAATGTCTCATACGGCTCACCCCCCATTGCCTTTAGCAAGATTGCCGTTAAAAGTACCATCGTACAAGCGGTAATTTGAATAATGGTTAAAAGGCGAGGATTCTTTTTAGGCAGCGTCTCGGTTGGAAATGTGGGGTCTTGATAGGGTTCGTTTTCAGAAGGCTTCTCATAATGGTAAGAAAATTCTCCGTTTTCTTCGGGAAGACTTGTATTGGTGCCGCTGACTTGTTCCATAGTTAAATCATCCCTCCTGCTGCAATATATGTTGGGAAAGACAATTTCATACCTTCTCTATTATTGAAACAAAAAGGTGTGCCTAACTTTTTAGGCACACCTCTTTATTTATATTCAGTATATCAAAAATTTTAATTTTATTGATACCGTGAAGAAATATATTCATGGATCGAAGCCGCGGCTTTTTTCCCTTCTCCCATTGCCAAAATAACGGTTGCCGCGCCTGTCACTGTATCGCCCCCGGCATAAACAGCATCACGCGTTGTTTGCAGTGTTTCTTCATTGACAATTAAGCATCCATGGTTGTTTGCCTCTAATCCTTCTGTTGTAGAACGGATCAGCGGATTAGGAGAATTTCCAATAGCCATAATGACGCAGTCTACAGGGATCTCAAAATTTGATCCTTCTTTCTCCACAGGACGGCGGCGTCCGCTTGCGTCGGGCTCTCCCAATTCCATTTCCACACATTCGATGGAGGTCACGCGGCCGTTTTCATCCCCATGAATGGCTACCGGATTATTTAAAAGCTTAAAGATCACGCCTTCTTCTTTGGCATGGTGGATCTCCTCACGGCGGGCAGGCATCTGCTCCTCTGCGCGGCGGTAAACGATATAAACATGTTCTGCCCCAAGACGAAGCGCACTTCTTGCGGCATCCATTGCTACGTTGCCGCCGCCAACCACTGCTACGTTTTTGGGCCGGATGATGGGCGTATCATATTCCTGCAGATAAGCCTTCATCAAATTGATTCTTGTGAGGAATTCATTGGCCGAATAGACCCCAACAAGTCCTTCACCAGGAATATTCATAAAACGCGGCAGGCCAGCTCCTGTGCCTACAAAGATAGCCTCGTATCCCATTTCCAGCAAATCGTCAATAGAAAGAACTTTTCCAATGACCATATCGGGCTTTACTTCTACGCCGGCCTCGACTAAATGCTCTACTTCTTTTTGAACAATTGCTTTCGGCAGACGAAATTCCGGGATTCCATACATCAAAACACCGCCTGCGGCATGCAGCGCCTCATATACAGTGACAGAATATCCCCGAGCTGCCAAATCACCTGCGCATGTAAGCCCCGCGGGTCCAGAACCTACTACCGCAACTTTATGGCCGTTAGAAGCGGCCCGTTCGGCCTTTTTCTCATGACCATCCATATACCAATCGGCGACATACCTTTCCAGACGCCCAATCGCCACCGGCTCATTTTTAATGCCGCGTACACATTTGCTCTCACACTGATTTTCCTGCGGACAGACGCGTCCACAGATTGCAGGCAGGGCGTTCGTCGCCGTAATAATATCGTGTGCCTTTTCTAAATCGCCATTCACGATACTTTGGATAAAATCAGGAATATGTACGTTAACTGGGCACCCGTTCATGCAAGGGGCCGTTTTGCAATGCAGACATCTCTTGGCCTCTTCGAGCGCCATTTCTGCCGTATAACCGAGCGCCACCTCTTTAAAATTTTTATTTCTAACGTCCGGCGCCTGTTCCGGCATCGGCGTTTTTTTCGGTTCCATATTAGGCATTTTTTGCACCCTCCATCAAACGGCAATTAAATTCCCGTGTCTGTTCGCTTTCCTGCTCTCGATAAGTACGCAGGCGAAGCATAGCCTCGTCAAAATCGACCTCATGTCCGTCAAAATCGGGGCCGTCAACACAGGCAAATTTTGTCTTTCCCCCTACGGTCAAACGGCAGCCGCCGCACATTCCCGTTCCGTCAATCATAATGGGGTTCATACTGATGATTGTTTTAATGTTATATTGCTTTGTCAGATCACAGACTACTTTCATCATAATCAGCGGACCGATCGCGACAACAAGATCGTAATTGGCACCAGCCTCAATTTGTTTTTTAAGCGCATCCGTTACAAAGCCTTTGTTGCCGTTTGAGCCATCATCGGTCATTACAATGAGATTATCGCATGCGGCGCGCATCTCATCTTCCAAAATCACAATATCCTTATTCCGGAATCCAGCAATCATATCCACCTTTGCCCCAAGCGCATGTAAAGATTTTGCCTGCGGATATGCAATTGCACATCCGGCGCCGCCGCCAATGACCGCCACACGTTTGTGTCCCTCTAATTCAGAAGGTTTACCGAGAGGCCCAATGAAATCAAGGATACAATCCCCTACATTTAGCGTATCGAGCAGGAGGGTCGTCTTTCCGACCTTTTGGAAAATAATCGTAACGGTTCCCTTTTCTCCATCGTAGTCGGCGATGGTAAGCGGAATCCTTTCGCCAAATTCATTGACGCGAAGAATAATAAATTGCCCGGCTTTTGCCTTTTTGGCAATAAAGGGGGCCTCTACTACCATTAAGGTCATAGAGTCGTTTAATCTGCGTTTTTCAAGGATGGGAAACATGCAGTACACTTCCTTCTTTCATTAGGGTCGCCCCGATGGATACCATAACCCAGACAAAGGCATAAAGGTATTATACAATTTTTTAAATAAAAATACAAGTGAATCATAAAAAAAGGTCTTCCAAATATGCTTGGAAGACCTTTCTATTTCCTACTCTATTTAGATTACGCGGAGACGATGATTCCGTCCTCAACGGCATGCCAATACATTTTTACAGAAGTAAACAGATTAATCTGTGCTGTTTTCACCTTTGCCTTTTGTGTATCGAGAGTATCCTGTGCCGAAACAAGGCTCAGATCCGAAATCATTCCCAGCTCATGGCGCGCTTTTTGGCCGTCAAACGTCTGTTGGGCTAGAGTAAGGTTTTCTTGCTCTAACTCTAAAAGCCTTTCCTTCTGCTCCACATCGCGGTAAAGACTTTCATAAGATACCTTAAACTGCTCGAGTGCCATGTCACTGGATGCATCATAAGCAGAAACCGCATCTTCTAAATCCCGGCGATGATTGATGTTGAGATCCTCATCCTCTGTCAGTTTTGGAAGTTCCAAGATACGAAGCGGCGCATCGTACACGCGTCCTATCATAACGTTGATACTGTTACGCATTATGCGCAGTTGATCCTCCAATGTAGAGATACTATTGGTAACCATAAAACGGTTTTGCTGTGCTACGGCAAGATCGTGATCCGTCATCATTCCTAGTTCATTTTGAAGCTGTGCTGCACGGAGGTTTGCGTCCAAAACCGATAAACTGCGCCGCAGTTCATCACACTGATCTTCCAAACTGTTATAGCTGATAAAAAGCGTTTCCACACTGATAACCATTTGATCCTGAGCAGCTTGGGCCTGAGACAGAGAACTTTCAAGATTTTGTTTACTGATAGTAAGCAGTGTGATATTCGACTGGATAGAAGCAATCTGGTTCGGATCGTCTGTCCCATCAAGCATAGCCTGCAGCATAGAAATAGTTCCGTTGATTCCGTCAATAGCGCCATTTAACGAGGAAAGATCTTCACTGACATTCTCCACTTCGGCTGAAATATCATCGTAGCTAAGCGATAGTATTTTCTGATTTCTTTCATCTTCCTCGTCATACGATGCTGCCGAAGCTGTTGTGGAACCCAGTGCGGCTATCAAAGCGACGAGAAATACCGACAAAAATTTTTTTGCTATCATTGCCATATCCTCCCTTTTTTATGATTTTCTCTTTTTTCGACGCAGTTTTTCTACAGAAGAGTAGAGCACAGGGATGAAGATGAGCGTCACAAGAGTAGAAATCACCATACCGAAAATAATAACGATAGCCATAGGTTTCTGCATCTCTGTGCCTTCGCTTATAGCCAGAGCCATAGGGATCATTCCCATAACAGTGGTAAGCGTCGTCATCAAAATGGGACGCAAGCGTGTGGGGCCGGCCTCCAAAAGCGCTTCTTCACAGTCCATTCCCCTATCCCGTCGAAGCTGATTCGTATAGTCCACCAGAACGATAGCATTATTGACTACTATTCCTACAAGCATGATAAAGCCCATCATTGAAACAACCGTAATCGTCTCTCCTGTTAGGAAAAGGCCCAAAACACCACCGGTGAGAGCAAGTGGTAAGGAAAAAATGATTAGGAACGGATATAGGAACGATTCAAACTGTGCCGCCATAATCATATAAACCAGTAAGATTGCCACTACGAGCACGATGAGAAGACTTTGGAACGATTCCATCAGGCTTTCCAAGTTTCCGCTGAACTCATAGCTGCAGCCGGAAGGAAACTCATAAGTATCAAGAAGAGCCGTCAGTTCTTCCTGTGCCGTCGCAGCATCCATCCCTTTTGTATCGGCACTAATAGTAATGTCGCGGTGCTGATCGCTTCTTGTGATTTCGGAGGCACCGTCCCTCACTTCAATATCCGCGATCTCCGTAAGTGGAATATTTGTGCCTAATGCTGTTGCAACGGTAATATTTTTCAAATCACTGAGATATTCCACACTTTCTTCAGGCTGCATAACGCGTACATCAATCTCATCCCCACCTACACGGTATGTTGTCGCTGTACTTCCAGAAACAGCCATATTCAGCGCACTGGCAATAGAAGAAGCTGTCACGCCGTAGGGCGCCGCTTTTACCCGATTAATTCGAATATTGGCCTCAGGTACCGGATCACTGATCGAACTTGTCACATTTTCAAATTTCCCGCTCTTTTCGAGAAGATCTGTCACATCACTTGAAATCTCCATCAGTTGATCCATGGTGTCTCCCAGAATATTAAACTGTACATCGGCTCCGGCAGAAAAGACTCCCATTGCCGAGGAAGAGGCGCTCACTGTAATTTTTGCACCTGCAATATCAGTCATTTTTGACTGTAATTCCTGCGTAATTTCATCTGTGCTGCGTTCACGACTTTCTCGGGGAACAAAATTCATCGAGAGCGTGGCGGAATCAGTAGAGGTTTCACCCGCCATAAGATACCATTCCTCCATTTCGGGAATGCCTGCGATACGCGAGATCACTTGGTTGACCACCTTTGTGGTTTCTGAAAGAACCGTTCCCTTCGGCATCTCGATGGTAATGCTGGCTGCGCCCTGATCCATTTCTGGCATAAGATTTACGCCTGTAATGGGAATAAGCCCCATAGATCCGATAAAGCACAAAAGCACAATCAATACGGTAATCTTCTTGTGACGCAGAGATTTCGCCAACAGCCCCCGGTAACCAGAGTCGATTTTATCGAGTCCATACTTCCATCCGTTGAGAAATCTTGCCAGCCAGCGCGGCCCACGTACGTCACGATCTTTATCGCTTAGGATTTTGGCACATGCCATAGGTACGAACGAAAGAGAAACAACCAGAGAAATTAAAAGGGAAAAGCTGACAGTAAATGAAAGGCTTTGGAATACTTGCCCAAAAACCCCTTCCACAAAAGAAAGAGGCAAAAACACCGCTACGGTTGTGAGAGTGGATGCCATAACAGAGAGAGAAACCTCACGTGCACCATTCATGGCGGCTTCTGTAGGTGACTCCCCCTGCATGTAATGACGATAAATACATTCCAGCACCACTACGGAGTTATCCACCAGCATTCCGACGCCAATTGTAAGACCACCTAACGAGATGATATTGAGTGTCATATCACTCACGTACATCAGAGCAAATGTAAATATGATAGATGTTGGAATGGAAATTGCAATAATAAGAGAGGATTTTGCGCTGCGAAGGAACAAAAACAACACGATAACAGCCATGATAGCTGCCTGAACTGCTGTATCGAGAACATTGCTTACCGAACTGCGGATATATTCCGAAGTATTGGACAGTGTGCTAATGGTCAGCTCAGGATAATCTTGGCTAATTTCTTTCAATTCCTTCGTTACACAATCAGAAACATCTACAACATTTGCATTCGATTGTTTTTGGATCGTTAAAAGGATACTTTTTTCTCCGTCAATCAAGGCATAAGAATCCTCATCCTTTTCAGCGATCCGAACCTCGGCCACATCTCGCAGATGAATGAGCGCCCCCGCCGGCGTAGTAATAGGAAGATTTCGGATGTCGTCAAGACTGGAGAATTCACCGGTAGAACGAAGCTGGAGGCGAGCCGTCCCTTGCTCGATTTCTCCTGCCGGAAGATTTATATTTTCTGCCTGAAGCGTTCCAATAAGCTGTGTGGTAGAAAGCCCATAGCCCTGCATCCGTTCCGGGTTGAGAATTACCTGTACTTCATCCTCCACCGCTCCCGTTAGGCTGACAGAAGCTACTCCCTCAATACGTTCAAGCCGGTTGACGATACTATCTTCCAGTAAAGAGGTTAGCTCCTGCATATCCATCTTCTCACTGTGCACCCCAATAATCAGGTTGCTCATACTGGCAAGATCAATTTTCATAACCAGCGGTTCTCCCGCATCTTCTGGGAGAGAGCTGCGCATTAGATCCAGTTTTTCACGCATATCGACAGCCGCCATGTCGATGTCTGTTCCGTCTGCAAACTGGATAACCACCATGGAAGAATTCGTCGAAGAAGTAGAAGTAATGGATTCCACATTACTGACAGTACCCATTGTTTCTTCTACTGGCTTTGTAATAAGAGATTCTATTTCCTCTGGTCCGGCGCCTACGTATGTAGTGCTGACAACAGCAACAGGAATATCCATTTGTGGCATCAAATCCAGCTTTAAATTTAACAGCGCCACAACGCCCGCAAGGATTGCAATAAACATCACCATAACAGTGGTGACGGGGCGCTTGATACAGATTTTATACATACTATTCCTCCTCTGTATCCTGCACCGATACACTCGCTCCATCTACAAGGTACTCTTGTCCTTTTATCACCACACGATCACCTGTAGAAAGTCCACTGGTAATTTCAATTTGATCTCCATTGTCAATGCCAGTTTCTACAGTTGTACGCTGCACAATACCACCCGACTCTACAAATACATAATCGCCCTGTGTGTCTGAGAGTACCGCTTCTCGCGGGAGGACAATGGTATCTTCGCTATGTTCCCCCGTAAAGGCAGCTTCCGCAAACATACCAGATTTCAGTAGGCCGTCAGGATTTTCCAGTTCGACTTTGATTTCGTATGTACCGGTTTGACCAGCAGCGGGACTTACTGTACTAATCTTTCCCTCAAACGGTGTATCCGACGCGGCTGACACTGTAACCTGAACGCTATCCCCTTTCTGCAGGC
>CALWIX010000081.1 GCA_944380825.1 uncultured Clostridia bacterium
ATGGAACCAAATGTAAGCGAAAAGGCGATTGCTGCACTCTATGCGCCCAGCGCCGGAATCGTCAGCCCTTGGGAACTGGCCCTCGCTCTAGCTGAAACGGCTGTAAAAAATGGCGCCGAAGTGATGCTGCGCTCGGAAGTGACAGCTATCAGCAAGCAGGACGGCGTATTTTCTATACAAGCGGGAGAAAAAACGGTGAAAGCACGCTTTGTGGTCAATGCGGCCGGCGTAGCGTCTGATCGTGTAAATAATTTGATTGCAAAGCCGTTTTTCCACATTACCCCCAACAAAGGGGAGTATTATCTGCTTGACAAAAATCAGGGTTCCATCGTCAGCCATGTGATTTTCCAGTGCCCGAACCGCGACGGCAAGGGTGTGCTTGTTTCTCCTACGGTACATGGAAACCTGATCGTCGGCCCTAACGCACACGATACCGTTCCGAACGATTTGGCCAACACATCCTCCGGGCTTGATTTTGTTCGTCAAACGGCGCTGCGTTCCGTACCGTGTGTGAATCTGCGGGAATCCATCCGCAATTTTGCCGGCCTGCGCGCCGTTTCGGAAATTGACGATTTTCTTGTGGGAGAATCGGATGTTTCTGGATTTTTCTACGCTGCCGGAATCAAATCTCCGGGGCTTACCTCCGCGCCGGCTATCGCAAAGGATCTTGTCAAGATGATGCAAAAAGCCGGACTTGTCTTACAGGAAAAAGAGAAATTCTGCGGCACACGTCATGTTGTGCGGTTTAAATCCCTCAGCCACGAAGAGCGCGCCGCGCTTATCGAAAAAGAGCCGGCTTATGGACAAATTGTCTGCCGCTGCGAAACCATTACACAGGGTGAAATCCTCGCCGCGCTGCACCAGCCGATCCCGCCGTGTTCTATCGACGGCGTAAAACGGCGCTGCGGCTCTGGCATGGGGCGTTGTCAGGGCGGATTCTGCGGACCGCGTGTACAGGAAATTATTGCACGGGAACTGGGAATTCCTATGGAACAGGTACCGCAGGATCGCGACGGTATGAATATCATTCTTGGAAGAACGAAGGAGGGAAAAAAGCTGTGATTTACGATGTGATTGTTGTCGGCGGAGGACCGGCTGGTCTGGCAGCCGCTTTGGAGGCGCGTAAAACCGGTGCCCAAAAGGTTTTGATTTTGGAACGAAACAGCGAACTCGGCGGAATTTTGAACCAATGTATTCACAACGGATTCGGCCTGCACTACTTTAAAGAGGAACTTACCGGACCCGAATATGCAGGGCGTTTTATTGAGGAGCTTTCTCACACCGATATTGAAGTAATCGACGGCGCTATGGTGCTGGATATTTCCCCCAATCGGGTGATCCATGCCATGAGCAAGACAAGGGGATATTTACAGCTTCAGGCAAAAGCGATTGTTCTGGCTATGGGATGCCGCGAACGCACGCGCGGCGCCATCGCTATTCCCGGCACGCGTCCAGCCGGTGTATTTACAGCGGGAGCCGCTCAGCTTTATATGAACATCGAAGGTTACCGCGTGGGGAACCGCGTATTGATTCTGGGCTCCGGCGACATTGGCCTTATCATGGCGCGCCGCATGACGCTTGAGGGTGCAAAGGTGCTCGGGTGTGTGGAGCTGATGCCCTATTCCAACGGCCTGAACCGTAATATTGTGCAGTGCCTTGAAGATTACAACATCCCGCTCTACCTCTCTCACACAATTACCGAGATTCGCGGAGATAAGCGTGTGGAACAAGCCGTTGTCTCTCGTGTGGATGAGAATAGACGTCCTATCCCCGGTACAGAAATTGTATTCGACTGCGATACAATTTTGCTCTCTGTGGGACTTATTCCCGAAAATGAGCTGTCACGTCAGGCAGGAATCGAAATCGATAACCGCACCCGCGGCCCTGTTGTTTGGGAGAATATGGAGACCTCGCTGCCCGGCGTATTTGCCAGCGGCAATGTGGTGCATGTACATGATTTGGTCGATTTCGTTACCGCCGAGAGCCAGCGCGCCGGCCGGGGCGCGGCAGAGTTCGCACTTCATTCGGACAAGGAGAATGGAGACAGCGAATTTTTCCGCATCGAAAACGGAGAGGCTGTCAACTATACGGTGCCGCAGAAGGTACGGCCGGATCACGTGGGAAAATTTGTAGAAATTTTCTTCCGGACAAACAACGTTTACCGCGACAGAGAGATTCGCATCACCTCCGGCGGAGAAATGCTTGCTTCGTTTAAACGGGAACATATGGCGCCGGGCGAAATGGAGAAAATTGTATTTCCAAAAGCGTTGTTCTCCAAAATTAAGAATGGCGCTGTGACGGTATCGGTTGTAGAAGCGGGAAAGAAGGAACAGAAATGAAAGAGCTAATTTGTATTGTATGCCCGAAAGGGTGCCATTTGAAAGTGGATGAGGAAAACGGCTTTTCTGTAACAGGCAACGGCTGCCCCCGCGGCGCGGAATACGGACACAAAGAGCTGACAAATCCCACGCGCGTCATTACTTCGACCGTGCGTCTGGAAGGGGCTTCTTTATGCCGCCTGCCTGTCAAGACAAGCGCCGATATTCCTAAAAAAGATATTTTTCAGGCTATGGCCCTTTTGGACGGCGTGACAGCTCACGCTCCCGTGAAAACGGGAGACGTTATCGTCCCCAATATTTTGGGCCTTGGGGTGGATTTCATTGCTACCAAAACAATAACAGGCTGAGCCTTCCGGCGGCATAGGAATTTTTTGCGTCCTTTTTGTTAACTAGTACAAAATAAAAACAATGGAACGGTTTTAAGAAACGTTTATCTATTGGGATTTTTCAATACAAATTCCCTGTTTGTTACAATCTAGGATATGTGATATACGGTTAGTGAAATTATTTTTATATAAGTTTTGTGAGGAAATAATTTATGGAAAACCGGCTTGAAATATTACGCGATGAAATTGATAAAATGGTTTTGAATGAGAAGTCAGAACATATTCGTATGTATATTTCTCATATGTATGGCGTTGCACGATTTTGTACCTTGTTAGCTATGAAAAGGAATTTGAATGTGGAACTTGCCGCAACTTGTGGAATGCTTCATGATATATTTTATATGTCCGGCAGCAGCAGCGAGAATCACGCTGCAAAAGGCGCTGAGCAGGCAGAAACGATTCTGAGAGCAATAGGGTTATACAGCGATGACGAAATTAAAATCATTACTACCGCTATTTCAAGACATAGTGATAAAAACCGCATTCACGAACCGTATGACGAATTATTGAAAGATGCAGACGTCATGGATCACTGTCTGTACAATCCTGCATTTCCTATAGCCAAAAAGGAAATCGAACGGTATCGTAAGCTGCTGATAGAATTTCAAATTAACGAGATAAAATAAGGAAACCCTTCCACATAGCAGCACCCTCCGAAAGAACCAATTTTTCGGAGGGTGTTGTTTTGCTTTCTTATCTAAATGTTGCCAATATAGCTTGCTCAAACTATAAAGTGCGGTGAGACACGAAACAAACAAGGATGCAACGATGGTATATTGTATGCTTGTTTGTTATAATAGACATAAAAAGTTTGGATAATCACTCTAAAAACGTATGGCTGAAAAGTTTTTGCACCCTGTCTGTTTCTTTTATTTACAGTCCCTAACATATTCTTTAGAAAATGTAAGAGAAAGCTTTTTACAATTAAAATAGGGAGAAAGTTTTATTATGACGGATGTACATATTCATATTGAAAGAGGACCTTATACAAAAGAATGGATCGATCGTTTTGTGAAACAAGCCGTAAGTATGGGAATAGATGAAATTTATCTTTTAGAACATTCTCACCGCTTTATAGAATTTGCCCCAATGTATGCCTCCGTTTGTGAATACAGCGATTATCAGAAAAACTGGTATAAAAGCAAAGCAACCCTTTCTATAAAAGATTTTCAAGCACTTATTACCGAAATGAGAAGCAGAGAGTTTCCTGTAAAAATAAAATGGGGGCTGGAGGTATGCTACTTCCCTGACTTTGAAGAGCTAATCGGCGATATTCTCAACTGTTTTACCTTTGATTTTTCTGTAGGTTCCATCCACTGGGTCAATGGGTTTGGATTTGATCATAAAGCGGAATTTTGGAACAATATGGATATCGACCAAATTTATTTCCAATATTATAGCTTGATGCTCCGCCTTGTAAAAAGCGGATTGTTTTCTGGCCTTGCACATCCCGATTCGATTAAGTGCTTCCACCATTACCCTGTACAGGATTTAACGGATACCTATCATTTATTAGCTGACGAATTAAATGCCCGTCATATGTATGCAGAACAAAGCGGCGGCCTTGCTTTAAATTATGGATTTGAAGAATTAGGTATGAATCAAACCATGCTGCGCATTTTTAAAAACAAAAATGTTGCGATTCGGTTCGCTTCAGATGCTCATAAACCGGAAGACGTAGGGGCAAATATTTTTAAAATGCAAGAGATGATGCAAGCCTAAGAAGGATGCAGGCGTTCCCATCCTTACATTAAAACAAGAAAAGACAAACGGATGAAGAGAAATCCTCATCGATTTGTCTTTTCTTCTCTCACCATGCCTTATATTCCTTTGCAACATTTTGCTAGGCAATCAAAATTTTTCCGCTCTGCTTTCCGGGTGACTCCGGAAGTGCTTTCTTCCCCTCATGCAGAAAAATAGCCTTATGTGTGCATTCTACGCTCGTCGTTGCTCTGACGAAGAGATTCTTTCTCACAAGAGAGACGGCGCTCTTTCTCTTAGCGCAAGGCATTCATCAGCGCTGCGGTTACTTGAGCGGCTTGGAGAGCCTCTCGAACGTCGTGAACGCGCAAGATGTTAGCCCCGCCCCACTGCGCTACCGTATGGGCGGCAATCGTTCCTGCGAGGCGATCCGAAAACGGAGGATTGCCGCAGGGGGCGCCGATTACACGCTTGCGGGAAGCAGCCATTAAAAATGCACAGCCCAGATTGTTTGTCAGTGCCGGAACATTGGCGAGCAGCGCATAATTTTCCTCTAACGTTTTGCCAAACCCTATTCCCGGATCAAAACACAATCGCTGCAGCTCGATTCCCGCTCGGACAAGAGAATCACGGCGGCAGTCAAAGAAATGACGCACAAGCTGCACAATCGGTTTTTCTTCCCAGCCTGCGTCATGAGAAGGAATATGGGAAAGAATCGAAAACGCCGTATTGTGCATCACGATACAGCCGCACTCCGACTGCACGGCAAGCGCAACCATCGCTGGATCCGAAAACCCTGTCACATCGTTGATAATATCCGCTCCCCACTCCAACGCCTGCCGCGCCACTTCCGGATAAAACGTATCGATCGAAATGGGAATGTTTACTTTTCCCCGCAATCTCTTCAGCACCGGCAAAAGGCGCGCCGTCTCTTCCTCGGCCGATATGGCGGAAAATCCCGGCCGCGTAGACTGGGCGCCAATATCTACTAAATCGGCGCCTTGGCTTTGCAGATCTAGTACACGGCGCACCGCATCCTCTTCGGAAAAATAATTTCCGCCATCGGAAAAGGAATCCGGTGTCACATTGACAATCCCC
>CALWIX010000082.1 GCA_944380825.1 uncultured Clostridia bacterium
CTTCTGAAAGATCTTACGGATGAACCCTATATGGCGGAATACGTGGCAGAGTCGGATAAGCCGTTTAACTCGTTCGATGGGAAAATTTATGGTGTTCCGATGCGTTACGAATATAATGGACTGTTTGTAAATCAGGAAGCGCTTGCGAATTATTCCGGCGTAGAAATCCCGGAGAATTTCCAAGAACTGATGGCGGCGTGTCAGTCGCTGCGGGATCAGGGATTAGAATATCCGATGGTTCTTGCGGGCAAAGATATTGGCAATGTCTCGCAGTTTGACTTCCAGTATCTTTCGTGTATTGTAAGCCATGAGGATCCGGATTATTACCAGAAGATGCTCGATGGCGAGTTGAAATTTAACGATCCCATCTTCCATACCATGTTTGAAAAGTATGGCCAAATGAAAGAATATGTGTCGCCCGATTCTCTCGGCGTAGATAACGACGAGGCGATCAAGCGCTTTATCCGCGGCGAAGGCGTGTTCTGGGTAGCGCATGGCAATACGATTTCCCGCATCAGAGAGCTTGCCGGCGACGAATTTGATTTCGTGCTTGTTCCCACCGTGCTTCAGGATGAAGATCAGGAAAGAATCTTCAACTGTGGACAGTGCGCCGCTATCTCCGTGCCGGAATCGACGCAGCATCCTGACGAAGTTCGCGCTCTGATTACGGAATTCCTCCAGCCGGAAAGCAGCAACATTATGGCTCTGGAAGGCAAAGTTATGCCTGCGGCTATCGGAGCGGAAGATCTTCCCGACCCGTCGCTTGAGCCGTGCCGCGAATGGTTCTCCAGCGACAAGAAAGCCGATCATACCGACCTTATCTGGGTTCCCGGCATTAAAGACGTTATGAAAGAAATCACCCAGAAATGGTACATGGGCGAAAGCATCGACGACGTGCTCGACGAGTGGGAAGCACAGCATGAGCGTCTGCTGGAAGCCAGCCCTGAGTTTATTGAGAACTTTGGAAAGGTGTAACGTGAAATGAAGCTTACAGACAGGGTCTTCTTGTGCGGCAGCGGCGCGTTTGGCCTTACGCCTATGGGAGACTGTCACTGCTATGTGCTCGATGGCGGAGAGGAGCTCGCGTTAATCGACTGTGGATTGCAGACGCAGCCGCAAGCGATTTTAGATCGCATGACTTGCGATGGTCTGGATGTAAAGAAGCTGCGCTGGGTGCTTTTGACGCACACCCATCCTGATCACGCGAACGGATGCGCATGGCTCAAGGAGAATTACTCCGTACAGATAGCAGCCAGCCAGTTGGAAGCCGAGGCTTTAGAACACGGCCTTCTGGAAACACTGCATATAGATCCAGTGCCGCATGGGTATGAGCAATACGCCAATATCCCGCGGGTGCGGGCGGATCGCATCCTGTGCGATGGAGATCGGATAAAGGTAGGGGATCTGGAAATAACGGCACTGCTTACTCCGGGGCATACAGCAGGTTCCGTAAGTTATCTGGTAGATACATCTGCAGGCAGGCAGCTGTTCTCCGGAGACGAGGTGTTTTACCGTGGATTTGTCAGTGTGCTCACGCCGCCGCTCTCTTCTTACGAGCAGTATCCGTCGGGCCTCTCGAGGCTTGCGGGCCAGCATATAGACGGATTGTTTCCGGCGCATTTAATGTGGACACTGCAAAATGGGCAGAGCCACATAGACAAAGCTATAAGCGCCTTTGAACGGGATCAAAGACCGATGTTAAAGCCGTTTTCTTAATGAATCCTCGAGATTTTACAAAATTGGGGCAGGAGTTTTGAACGTATAGATGGCAAGGGCAGGAGCCATTTAGGGCTCTGCCCTTGCTGTCTGGATTTTATTATCTGAATCTATTTAAGAATAGGAGTGTGTGAAATATGGCGGATCGTATGAAGGGACGTTCGGTGCTTGTTACCGGAGCCGCAAGAGGTATCGGCAAGGCTATCGCGATGACAATGGCAGCAGAAGGCGCCGATGTACTGGTGAATACTCGAAATGAGGAAACCTTGGAAAATGTCTATCAGGAAGTAAAAAAAGTTTCCGCAGGCGGCAAAACAGCCAAATTTTTAGCCGATGTAAGTTTTGAAGATCAAGTGGATCGGATGATCGATCACGCTTTAAAGGAGTTTGGAAAAATCAACGTTGTAATAAACAACGCCGCTATTGTGCCTACAAGGCCGGTGCTAGAGTATGATTCCGAACTGTGGGACAAGGTCATCCGCACAAACCTCTATTCTTCCTATTATACGTGTGTCAGAGCGGCCAAAGAGATGGTTCGTGCCGGTGAAAAGGGAAGTTTCGTCAACTTTTCCTCTATCGGAGCAACCAAACCCCACCGCCAGCTTTTGGCCTACGATGTCAGCAAAGGTGCGGTGGAGTCACTTACACGGGCATTGGCGTTGGAACTAGCTCCCTTTGATATCACGGTAAACGCCATTGCTCCGGCTTCCATTTTAGGACCGACCGTGCGGGCTGTTGCTCCTGAGATTGCGGCAGCACGCAATCCCAAGGACTTTGCGACCCCCATAACAAGACAGGGAACGCCGCAGGATGTTGCCAACCTTGTGCTATTCCTTGCCAGCCCGGAGTCCTCGTATATTACAGGCCAGATTATTCCGATTGACGGCGGACTTAGCGCGCAGGCTCGTCCCGTAGCGATTGCGCCGCTGGAGATTACGCCGCAGAATCTGAAACAGCACAATATTTGAAACGGTGTCCTATTATAAAATGGGAGCGTCCTTTTATGGCGCGCTGTGCTCACTGCACACATAGCGAAGAGAGCACGGCGGTATAGACGCGGCTCTCTCCAGTAGGAAAAATGATGGCAAGGGCAACGTATGTGCTCAGAGATCCATTTGTTTTTCAGCAAAGTAAAAAGGCAGACACAAGGCCATATCGGAAAACCGATATTCCCAGTGTCTGCCTTTTTACAAGGCTTGTGTTTCTATAAATATGTTTTTACTGGCCTTTGCAGAGCGATTTGCTAAAATAGCTATTACTCTATTTTCTATCCATGTTTCGCTTAGGATCCGCATTGGAAGTATGTTTAATAGTAGGATTATTGAAAGGTTTCACCCCTTCGTTTTTCAAATTCGTGCCGCAAAGTGGCGAGAGCCTTTTTTTCGATGCGCGATACGTAACTGCGAGAGATCCCCAGCCGTGCAGCGACCTCTCGCTGGGCCAGCGGCCGTCCGCCCCCTAAACCATAGCGCAGCTGGAGGATTGTTCTTTCACGGGGATCCAGCGCGCTGATTATGTAACGTTTAAGCTGTTCTGTTTTGATTTTGCAGTCCAAATCATCGGCGATGCTGTCCTCCGTAGACATAATATCCATTAAGGTTAGGGCGTTGCCGTCCTTATCAGTATCAATTGGCTCGCTTAAAAAGATGTCCTGCGCACTTTTTTTACCGCTTCGAAAAAACATAAGAATTTCGTTCTCGATACAGCGTGCCGAATAGCTGGAGAGCCGTACGGCTTTTTTACAGTCAAAGCTGTCTACCGCCTTAATCAGCCCAATGGTTCCGATAGAAATAAGATCATCCTGTTCTCCCTGTCCAGAATAGTATTTTTTTACAATATGCGCCACTAGCCGCAGGTTGTGCTCGATCAACGAGGTACGCGCGCTGCGATCGCCAGCCTTCATTTTCTCGAGCAATGCCCGTTCCTCGGCAGCGGTGAGCGGACGTGGGAACGAGCTTCCTCCCGTTACGTGAAGAACTAAAAACATCAAATGGGAGAATACTGCGCTGAGAAGGGCTGCCAGCATAGTCAATCGCCTCCGCTTTTTAATAAAATAATGGGGATAATCCATCCTATTACGGGAAGGGATGTCCGGTGCAAGTCCGAAAAAAATTTCTACGAAAGAAAGGTTGTCCAACCTAAAATTTTGTACTTTTTTGATTGACATTTTAAGAAAATGACGGTACAATATTTTAGAACAAAAGTTTTATTCTTGGGTGAGCATGGAAGAAAAGCATTTATATTCTAATAGTATCCAGTCTCCAAATTCGTTTTTTAGTGCTTTTCAATATAGTTTTGCACTGGTTTGTAGTGCATCAAAAATGGATGGAAAAGTCCCCTACAAATTAAAAGGACTTCTTTCATATTCGTGTTGTATTATTGTTTAAGACAGGAATTTTTAGAGTAAGAAGAACACGGCCATTGTTTATGTGTCTGTTGATGGTCGAAATACAGAAAAGGTTGCAAACTATATTGCATCCGTCATGGAGGCAGATGTTGTTATCCTATTGAAAAACAAGGATGGCTCTAGATATTGTTTAATATGAGTTTATCATACTGGCTCTACAGAAAGTATTCTAATTGAATTAGGTAACGCAAAACAGGAATATGGACATGTCCGCTGCATAATGGAAATACTGCATAACCGTCTCTCCAAAAGCTTTGCGTCACAGGACTGCCAGTCTGCGCCCCCCTTGTTTCTTCGATTATTTCCGGAAAATATTTTTGGTGCGTTGGAAGAGAATTTTCCGCAAATCCGATTCTTTTAGTGCGTATAAAGCGAGCATATTTTGTTATTTACTCAGGTGCAGATTATAATACATATATTGAAAACTTCACCTTTAAAATGGATGTTTTAAAGAAATATTTAGAACCCTATTTTTATGATTTTATAAATGAAAGTAATAAATTGATTGAGAAAAAAGCGTTTAATGATACAATCAAATGATAAATATAAATTCAAATTATAAAATTTGGAATAGAAAGAAGTTTTAAAAGATGAGAAAGGAAACTCTGTAACAATGGTTAAGAGTTAGTAACTTCCTATGATAGAAAAGAAAATACATCAAGTCTTTTCAGTATACAAATTTGTTTATTTAAGGAATCACACAAGAATATGTGATTCCTTATCTCCATGCAATTTCAATGCCTTGCGTCAGCCTGCCTACCATACGGGATGCCGCAGGGCATTTTTGCTATAAAAGAAGGGAAAGCGTATGAATTTGAAATATACTTGCCGTGGTTGTGGAACACCGCTAAGATATGAAGGTTTGTGCTGGAAATGCAAGTCTGAGCAAGAGCGAAAAGCGGTACTGGCATGGACACCGGAACAGGTCACAGAAAAGCAGGAAGAACTGATTGAGAACATCCAGAGGCTGGCGAATATGGAAGACCCAGAATTCACGGATTTCTGGAATCTGCTCAGCTACCGAGATGCCGTCACGCCGCAAATCCAGCGGGCGGCGCTGACCGCAAAGGTATTCCATCCCTGCGAGCTTTATTACCGCGCTCCGGCAGATGTGCGGGATGGCCTGATCTCCGCCCTGCTGGAAACAGACAGTTCCCAAGATGCTTCTAATCTGATGTCCTGCCTTGCCGTTCAAGGGGATGACAAGGCCATGGAAACGCTGCTGGAGCTGGAGCGAAATCCTCGGCCTTGGCGCAGAAATCTCTATGTGGACCCATCTGTCTATGCCCAGTGCGGGGGCTGGACCTTCGATAAGGATGGCCGCCGGACGCAGCTCAACTTCGATACCTGCTATCCTAT
>CALWIX010000083.1 GCA_944380825.1 uncultured Clostridia bacterium
GTAGAGATGGTGGTAGCGTATGTGGACGGGCGGCCGATTCCGTTTTCTTCCAAAGCTTTGATAAGCGACGCTTCCGTATAGCGTGCGGGAGGCTGCGTAAAATGTTGGTTTCCGGCAATTTCTTTCACTTTCAGAAGCATATCCTTTTCCAGCGCAGGCAACGCGCCGCCAGATTCTTCCTCGTCGTCTTTTCCCTCTTCATATAGAACGGTATATCCGTCGAATGTTACCGTATAACCAGAAGCTTTGAACAAATAGTCTTTTGCCGTAATATCCGCTTGTGTAGTGCTTTGCACACAGTTTGCCATCTGGCAGGCGAGGAATCTTTCCCAAATCAGCTTATAAAGCTTATATTGATCGGAAGTGAGATTAGCTTTAATCTGATCCGGTGTCAGCGAAACCGTTGTGGGACGGATTGCTTCATGACCATCCTGCGCATTTGCCTTTGTCTTAAAATGTCTTGGCTCCGGCGGGAGGTACTTATCACCCCACCGACCCTTAATATAATCTGCAGCGTCCTTGATCGCATCCTCAGACAGCCGCAGCGAGTCGGTTCTCATATAAGTAATCAAACCGACGGCTCCCATTCCTTCGATTTCTACACCTTCATACAGCTCCTGTGCTGCTTTCATTGTGCGTCGTGCTTGGAATCCTAATTTACGGGATGCCTCCTGTTGAAGAGTAGAGGTAGTAAACGGGGGGGCCGGCGATCTGCGCCGAGTTCCCTTTTTGATTTTAGAGACATAATATTGTGCGTCCTTCAAATTCTCGAGAATTTGATCCGCTTGTTCTTTGTTTTCAATCTTAATTTTTCCTTCCTCATTGCCATAAAACTGAGCAGGAAACGCTTTGCGGGCGCCTTTGGGAATAAATTTTGCATCAATCGTCCAATATTCTTCGGGTTTAAACGCGCGGATCTCTTCTTCACGATCTACAATGATCCGAACCGCTACCGACTGCACACGGCCACCCGAAAGACCACGACGAATTTTTTGCGACAGAAACGGGCTGAGCTTATACCCCACCAGTCTATCTAAAATACGTCTCGCCTGCTGCGCATTAACTAGATTGAGATCGATGCTGCGCGGCGCACCCATTCCAGAAGAAACTCCCGTCTTTGTAATTTCATTAAACGTAACGCGATTCTTATCCTGTGTATCAAGTCCAAGAATATAGGCGAGATGCCAAGAAATCGCTTCCCCTTCCCGATCTGGGTCGGTCGCAAGGTAGACGAAATCGCTTTTTTCCGCTGATTCCTTCAGTTCTTCTACGAGTTTTTCTTTTCCTTTAATAATCTCGTATTTCGGCTTAAAGTCGTGTTTTACATCCACACTCAGACGGGATTCCGGAAGATCACGCACATGCCCCATAGAAGCGATCACTTCATAACCCGGTCCAAGATATTTTTTTATGGTTTTGGCTTTTGCCGGAGATTCTACAATAACAAGTTTTGACATTTTTAAATCACCTAAATCTGCAATTTGCGGTCAGCTATGTGTCTGCTTCCCGCCGTAACAGCTTTCTTCCGCCGGAGATTTTTCTCCCTCTCATAAAATGAACTACTTTCGACTATAACTCTGAACCGAAAAAAAATCAAGTATTTCTTTTCGACAAATAGATTCCGAGGCGCATTTGAAAGGCCTCCCTCTCCTTATACACGAATAGATTCGTTATTCCCACTGCCTTTCAAATACCTCCCGGATCAGGGGAGGCTGTACCGTTTTCCGCTTGACTGAACAACTTTTCCTGCCAACTCTAGCTCTAGTAAAGCAGAAAGAACTTTCCCAACCGGAAGTCCCAGTTCATGACAAAGCGTATCCACTTGCTTTTTTTCATGAGATATTTTGTCCAATACTAGGCACGCCGTTTCTGAAAGGGAAAAGTCTGTTTCTTTTTGAAAAGAATCTTGGGAAGATGGAATAGGACGATTGATCCTTTCCTTTTCCTCCATCTCCAAAAGCATTTCTTTCTGTATCGGTAGCTTTGAAGATGTACGCTTTACGGCTACAGTTTGGGAGGAGGAAGGGTTCGGGATAGTCGTTGGCTTCAATATGGAAAGTTTTTTAGGATATCGCCGTTTATATTCCATGAGAATTTCTTCTGGATTCATTACAGGAGAAGCGCCGTCGCGGATAAGTTCGTTTACACCGGTTGCCTTTTTATTTTCGATACTTCCGGGGATCGCAAAAACATCACGCCCCTCCTGCGCGGCAAAATCTGCTGTGATCAGAGCACCGCTGCGATGTGCGGCTTCTATAACAAGCGTACCTTCACAAAGACCTGCAATAATACGATTACGAATGGGAAAAGTCCACTTGGAGGCTGGTGTTTCGGGAGTAAACTCAGAAATGAGCGCGCCTGAACGGGTGATGCGACGACGAAGATCTTGATTTTCTTGTAAATAGTTAGATAATAGGCCGCAACCCATCACACATACGGTCTGCCCTCCCGCTTCCAGAGCACCATTATGAGCCGCAGAATCCACACCAAGCGCGCCTCCGCTCACAATAATCACGCCCTTTTGCGCTAAATAGCGCGAAAAGCGCCAAGCAGTGCGCTCCCCTTCCAACGTAGCATTTCTTGTCCCGACCACAGCAAGTCCTAAAGAATTTTCAAAATTCGGAATTTTTCCCATAACATATAAAACTGCCGGCGGTGTTTGAATCTCCCGCAGCAACGGCGGATATTCCTCATCTGTCATCGCTATTACCTCTATGCCCTGTTTGGTCCACTTTTGAAAGGACACAGCAGCATCCTCCGGCGAATAGCTTTCCAGAAGATTCATTTCCTTATTCGTTAAAAACCCCATCAGCTTCCATTCTTTTCTCCCGCTTTCTGCAAACGTCTGAAGGGACGAATAAAAAGAAGCAATCCGTTTATATTTTGCGCTGTTTGCGCCAAGGCCATGCTGCAACCAAATCCAAAACGCTTGCGCTGGCAGACCGGTATAATTCTTCATGAAAAAGCGCCTCCTTTCTTTGTGTAAGATCCCCCACAAATCTTACAGCTCTCATTTTCAGCGCACCAATTCCCAAAGGAGAATGGCAGCACTCGACGCAGCATTGAGCGATTCCGCACGGCCCTGCATTGGGATTGTAATACGAAAATCGCAGGCATCTATCGTTTCGGATAGAAGGCCGTTTCCTTCATTCCCCACCAAAATGACAGAACCGTCTCCAAAATGACAGTTCGTCACTGGCACAGCATCAGCTGCCGGTACGGCCGCAAAGCAGGAAAACCCTCTGCCCTGCAACCATTTTACTGCCTGTGCTCCATCAGCCGCCTCAAAAAGCGGCAAACGAAACACTGCACCCATGCCGGCGCGCAAGGGTTTCGGCGCAAACGGATCGCAGTGCTTTCCCAAGAGCAGCACACCGTTTATACCGAATGCTTCAGCGGTGCGGAGAATCGCCCCTAGGTTAGACGGATCCTGAATATTCTCCAATGCAGCATATTTTCCGCTCGGAATCATCTTCTCCGGTCCAGAAAAACACTGCGGCAGCTTGCAAACACAAAACACACCCTGCGTTGATTTGGTATCGGATAACAAATCCGCAACGTGTTCTTCGATCCGATATTCCTTCGCGGCATGAAGTCGGATCCGTGCAAGATACTCCGGATATTTTTCTTCTGCCCGAGCCGTAGCAAATAAAAGAGAGATCCATCACGCGCTCTTTCTCGCGTCGACGCACAAACGGGCACCTTCCGCCAAAAAAGCGGCTTCACTGTGTCGAAATTCCGCGGAAACAGAAAGCTTCACCGCATACTTTATAAGACTGTTTTTTCGGCTGGAAATCAATTCCAAAATATTCCCCTCCCGTTCCCGTTCGCTCATAAGCAAAAGCGCTCGGGTCGTTCCGAGCGCACTTCTGCTTTATTATAACGCAGCTTTTGCCTTTTCAACCAAAGCTTTGAATGCATTTTCGTCGGCGACAGCAATCTCAGCAAGCATTTTGCGGTTGAGGGTGACGCCGGCCTTCTTCAGGCCATTCATAAATTTAGAATAGCTGATCTCATTCATTCTGCATGCCGCAGAAATACGAGTGATCCACAAACGACGGAAATCTCTCTTTCTGTGTTTACGGCCGATATAGGCATAATTGCCGGATTTCATAACGGCCTGTTTGGCCATCTTAAAATGTTTGCTCTTGCTGCCCCAATATCCTTTAGCCAGTTTGAGTACCTTTTTTCTTCTCTTGCGTGTCATCAACGCGCCTTTTACACGAGCCATTTATCATTACCTCCAAAATCGGTTCACATTACAGTGTCTCAGCGGATGAACGTATCATTCTTCCTTATTCGTAAGGGAGCAGACGCTTGATCTGCGCTACATTCGTCTTATCCGTCACAGTGGTGCCGCGCAGGGCTCTCTTCGTCTTACGGGTTTTACCGTGACCATTGAGCAGGTGGGACTTGTTTGCATGCGCACGAATGACCTTCCCGTTTTTGGAAAGCTTGAAGCGCTTTTTCGCGCCGGAATGTGTTTTGAGCTTCGGCATAATAAAATCCTCCTTAATAATCTCACTTAGCGGGTTTGGACGCAAGGAACATCAACATATTGCGTCCCTCAAGCTTCGCAGGCTTCTCGACGTTCGCAATGTCAGAGAGGGCCTCGGCAAACCGCTTCATGATTTCGTAACCTTGTTCGGGATGCCCCATCTCACGTCCGCGGAAGCGGATGGACACTTTGACCTTATCCCCGCCTTTAAGGAAACGAGTTGCATGACCGGCCTTCGTCTCGAAATCGTGTGTGTCGATGTTCAGAGAGAGACGGATCTCCTTGATATCTACTACGCGCTGATTCTTTCTAGCTTCCTTCTCGCGCTTTGCTTGTTCAAAGCGGTATTTTCCATAATCGATGATCTTACACACCGGAGGAACCGCCTGCGGCGCGATCTTTACAAGATCTAAATTGCGGGCGAAAGCCTTATCAAGAGCTTCCGAGGCAGACATAATACCGAGCTGCGAGCCATCTGAATCAATAACACGAACTTGTTTATCACGGATCTCCTCGTTGATCTGTAGTTCCTTGCTGCTAATTGTTAAGCACCTCCATTAAAACCCTCACAAGTTTATTTTTAAACAAAAAAACACGGACAAATTCCCGTCCGCGTTCAACACACAAAAATATTTCTCTCGCCATGCGAAAGAAACCTCTTGTCTATTGACCCGTGCCAGACGGAACCCCACAGGTGAAGGCAAATTGCCCTGCTTTGTTTTCTCATCCTATTTTATCAGCCTGCTTCCGATTTGTCAAGAGAGAAGTTTTATTTTTTATAAATCTGTTGCATCTAAATTCTTTCTCTTCCGGCTGTGCGATACATGTTGTTGCGCCCTATATTTTTAAATAATTTCTATTTTCAGTTTAACAAGAGAACGCGGAGGATCGCAAAAAGATCCTCCGACGTTTTTATTAGGACATCTGTTTTTTCAGTTTGCGCTTTTTGTAAACGACTATGCCGATATACAGAAGGAGAAAAAACACCAAGATCGCAATAAGGGTCGCTGTTTCACCTGGGCCGCCCATTTTCACCTCGGCCCAAAGGGTATCGAGATAAAGATTCATTTCGTCCGAAAGGGCCACAAACACCTCGGAACGATCGAGAATTTCCTGAGGAGGATAATAAATCTCATTGTTCTGCACTTCCTCCGGAAGAAGCTCTTTAGCAGCCGTTTCGGGCGTGGAATAACCGACATAGTCCATGTTAGCGGCTGCAATTTCCGGATCACATAAAAAGTTGATGTAAGCTTCTGCTTCTTCTTTATGCGGGGCCCCCTTGGGGATACACATGGCATCTACGAAAAAATTCGTTCCTTCCTCTGTGGGAATGGTAAAACCAATATTTTCATTTTCCTCCACAAGGATCGCTGCGTCTCCTGCGTAATAGGGCGCGAGCCACGCGTCTCCGCCAGCCATCTTGTCAAAGATCTGATCCATAACATACGCCTGCACTAATGGCTTTTGCTGCTTAAGCAAAGAAGCTGCTTGATCCCATTCGTTCGTGTCTTCACTATTAAACGAGAATCCCAAAAGTTTCTGCGCGATCCCGAAAGTATCGCGCGGGTTATCGAACATCAAAATCTTACCGCTGTACTTTTCGTCCCAAAGGACTTTCCAGCTTTTAACCTCGTCGGGATCCACATAATTTTTATTATAGAAGATCCCCACCAGCCCCCATGTGTAAGGAACGGAATATTCATTCTCCGGATCGTACTCCGGATTGCGGAACTGCTCGTCGATATACTGGAAGTTGGGAATATTGTCAAAATTGAGCTTTTCAAGCATCCCCTCCCGCGCCATTTTAGAAACCATATAATCAGAGGGAATAATCACATCGTAACTTGCGCCGCCGCCCGCTAACTTCGAATACAGGGACTCATTCGTATCAAAGGTGGTATAATTAACGCTAATCCCGGTGCGCCTAGTAAACTCGGCGTTCACATCCATGGAACCGTCTGTACCGTTAGCAATATACTCACCCCAGTTGTAAACGTTGATCGTTACACCGGTATCAGGAGCAGATGCATCCTCCCCTGTGTCCGCATAAGCCGTTTGACCGCTTGCTGAAAGAAAAATTCCTACACAAAGCAACGCCGCAAAAAATCTTTTCACTTGATTCATTTTTCGACCTCCGCTTTTTTGTCTTTCGTTTTGCGTAAATTAATCACAAGCAGAAGCAGCAGAATGACACCAAAGAGAACAGTAGAAAGGGCGTTGATCTCCGGGCTGATGCGTTTGCGCGTCATAGAATAGATATAAATAGGCAGCGTTTGGGTTGTACCGCTCGTAAAATAGCTGATAACAAAGTCATCAATAGAAAGCGTAAAAGCCATGATAAGACCTGTTACAATGCCCGGCATAATCTCTGGAAACACTACTTTGAAAAAAGCACACACCGGCGGACAGCCGAGATCTTGTGCCGCCTCATACAAATGGGAATCCATCTGGTTAAGTTTCGGCATGACGGAGAGCACTACATACGGCAGGCAGAATGTGGTGTGCGCGATGATCAGGGAACCCATTCCAAGAGAAGAATCACCGAACAATCGCGTTGCAAACACAAATAGCAACATCATCGATACGCCGGTAACAATCTCTGGATTGACCATAGGAAACTTTGTAACATTCATGATCATTTTCCGCGCAATTCCTTTGTATGCGTTGATACCAATAGCCGCTACCGTTCCGAGAGCGGTAGCAAGCGCCGCCGAGATTACAGCGATGAGCAATGTATTGCGCAGTGCCAGCAGGAGCATCTGATCCTGCACCAGTTTCTCATACCACCGCATCGAAAAACCGCCCCACATAGTGCGGGTACTTGACGCATTGAAAGAAAATACTACCAATACCACAATAGGCGCATACAAAAACAGAAAAAGGAAGGCTGTATATACTTTTGACGCAATTTTCATATCATCAGCCCTCCCTTTTCGTTTTCACCGTCATCGAACTGGTTCATAATACCCATACAGATCAAAATAAGCACCATGAGAACGAGGGAAATGGCGGAACCGAGATTGGGATTATAGGCGCTGCCCAGAAACTGCATATCGATCAGATCGCCGATGAGCAGGTTTCCACCGCCGCCGAGCATCTTAGAGATGATGAATGTACTCACTGCCGGCACAAATACCATCGTAATTCCAGAAATCACACCAGGAATGCTCATGGGAAATACAACCCGCAAAAAAACGCGTTTTTGATCCGCTCCCAGATCCTGCGCCGCTTCAATAATGCTCTGGTCGATTTTTGTGAGCACCGAATAAATCGGCAGGATCATATAGGGAATATAGTTATATATCATTCCAAGAACAACCGCACCCTGCGTATTGATCATATGAATGCGGCCCAAACCAATAGCTGCAAGTGCATTATTCAGAAGGCCGTTATCCTCCAGAAGCGTCATCCACGCGTAGGTACGCAGCAGAAAATTCATCCACATAGGCAGCATTACGAGCATAATCATTACATTCTGACGGCGCTCTGTCCCCTGCGCAATGGTATAGGCTAGCGGATAACCCAGCACAAGTGAAATCGCCGTTGCAATAGCCCCCAACCAAATGGAGCGTACAAATACGTTGGAATAGCGCCCTACGGTCGAAAGATTTTGCAGAGTAAAAGCCCCTGACTGATCGGTAAATGCAAAAAACACCACCATCGCCATGGGAACAACAATAAACAGAGTGGTCCAAATCAGATAGGGATACGACGCAGTTTTCGATTTCATTTTGCTGCCTCCGTTTCTACCGGCTGATTGAGCACCCCTTCCATCTCGTCACTGAAGGAACTGTAATCTCCGAATTTTCCGGAGTAGGCGGATTTCTTCATAATATGGATGTCGTCCGGCGTGAGCGTCATTCCAATTTGGGCACCTACCTGCTGATAATCGGTAGATTGAATCATCCATTTGAAGCCGTCCACATCCACAATTATTTCGTAATGTACGCCTTTGAAATTGACAGAAACCACTCTACCTGAAATATCTCCTTTTTCCGGGGAGGTAACGTCGATGTCTTCCGGACGAATAACAACATCCACCGGCTCCATTGGAGCAAATCCTTTATCAAGGCAACGAAACTTCTTTCCTGCAAACTCGGCGACATAATCTTCCTGCATAACGCCGTCTAAGATATTACTCTCACCAATAAAGTCGGCTACAAATGCATTACGCGGTTCGTTATAAATATCCTGCGGCGTGCCGATTTGTTGGATTTTCCCTTGATCCATGACCACTACCGTGTCGGACATAGAGAGTGCTTCCTCTTGATCGTGTGTAACAAATACAAATGTAATTCCTGTACGCTGCTGGATTTTTTTTAGTTCTACCTGCATATCTTTGCGCAGCTTTAAGTCCAATGCACCAAGAGGCTCGTCCAAAAGTAAAACCTTTGGATCGTTCGCAAGGGCTCGGGCAATGGCTACACGCTGCTGTTGACCACCAGAAAGCTGGTTGACATTGCGGTGGGCAAAATCCGAAAGGCTTACCATAGCGAGCATATTTTTTACCGTCTCACGGATCTGTGCTTCGCTTTTCTTATGAATCCGCATTCCAAACGCCACATTTTCGTATACATCCAGATGTGGGAACAGCGCATATTTCTGAAAAATAGTATTGACCTCTCGCTTATGCGGCGGAAGCCCCGTAATCTTCTTACCGCCGAAAAAAACATCACCGGAATCAGGCTTTACAAATCCTCCGATAATCCGCAGCGTCGTTGTCTTGCCACAGCCGGAGGGACCGAGCAGTGTAACAAATTCTCCATCCCGGATGTTGAGATTGAGCTTTTTCAGCACCGGTTCTCCGTCAAATGAGACGGCAATGTCTTTGAGCGAGATGATTTCATTTTTTTCCATTTGTGCATCCCCTTGCGGCAACGCTCTCCTCTTAAGAAAGCGTGTGATAAAGAAAGATGTGCCCTCCGACACGGCTCCGGCACTGCCCCTTCTATAGATATTTTTCCACAGAAAAAGCCCCATCCTCCTTTGAAGGGAGATCCCTTTCAATAAGGAAAGCTGAGGTAAAGATGAGCACACCAGCACGGTGCGAGGGCATCTGAAGTTTTAAACTGCTACCATCATAGTGTTTTATTCCCTATTTGTCAACCTTTTTTTCATATTTTCCCGAAAAAATCCTTTTCGAACGAATTTAACGGCAGAATATCGCTTAAATCCTTTGAATTTCTTTCATATCCTTAATTTTTCATAAATTTTATTTCTATTTTACATTTTATCTGCTTAATATATGCAGCAAAAATTTGGATACTTTCAAATGCACTCAAAAGTTTTTCTCGCTATGTATCATCTAAGATACATTTGCAGAAACTCTTAAGCACGATTCCTGCAAAAAATTAAAAATCACTGTAACTTCCTACAACACACTCGGAACCCGTCATTATATCATAGATGGAGAGCGCCTCTACATTTTCCGGAATGCAATAAAAAAGCTGTCCCTCTACTTCATCAAGTGTTTGCAGGTCATCGAGATTTAAAGGACTGTATTCCGATAAATCTGTCAGATTCTCAATATTCATAGTAGAATACCATACATCGTCTGCCAGAAGACAGGGGTCAAATGCATAGGAGCTGTATTCCATCATGGTATCCCTATCAGAAACAGTGGCCTTAAGATCGAGAAAAACGTACCGAAAGGGATAATCCTCTGTTGGTTCAATTACATCCCCAAGAGCACGGTATTCAAACAAAATACCGTTCGATTCCATCTCTCCTCCTTCTATAGCAATACGCACATTTTCTTCTGGAAGCTGATAAACGGGGATGCTTACTGCACTTTCCTCTTCGGAAACTGTAATATGATCTGTCTGAGGCTGCGCAGGTTTTGTAAAGGCGGAAGAATCGATCTCCCAGACAACATCCGTTGCCGATTCCATCGTTCCGGATGGGGAGGAATCGAGTAAATTTACAAAAAAAAAAAAAATTTGGGGAAGACTTTGGATTAAAAGACACGCCAAAATAACAATCCCAACGATAATCCCCGTACGGACCTTTTTATTAGACGTATTCGATGTACTATTCTTTTGTACAAAAGGGGCTGTGCGTAATTTTTGTGAGGCACCTGCAGTTCCTTTCTTGAAATTTTTCCAAGATACAGACGGTGGCTGAGCTCCATATACGGTAGATTGGTTCGTTTTGGGCTGCTGCATTGTAGAAGAAACCGCGGTTTGTGCATCTTTGGGTTTGTTGTATGCACCGCATCTTGGACAGATTTCATCCGCTGGATATTCATAAAACTTATGACATTCACTGCATTCTATTCTCATACTACCTCTCCCTTTACCGTCATACCGAAATCCGTCTTTTTCTGGCTATATCATATCTGGAAATCAAGATGATCGGCTGTTTTTTTATATTATACCATGGCTGCAAAATCATGCCAATGCCCAAATCTTCATACATAACAAAATCCCCGTTAATACTCTGGGTAATCTAAAATGGGTCCCCCGCCCCAAAAGGAACGGAGGACCCATAGCAATAAATATTTTAGCTTAGATAGAAGCAAGAAGCTTATAGTTATCTTTCAAAGCTGGGTAGAGGGAACGATATACCTGATAGACCTTCTCGTACTTCTCCGGATTTCCGGGAATTGGGCTCTGAGGCGGATTCGTCTCAATAACAGCTTCACAGGCTTTCTCCACGCTCTCATAAATGCCTGCGCCAACGCCAGCAAGCAGAGCCACGCCAAGAGCCGGGCCTTCTTTCGACTTTACAGTTTTTACATCACAATTGAAAGTATCTGCCAACATCTGACGCCACAGCGGACTGGATCCACCACCGCCGCAGGCCATCATCTCATTGATATTCAGACCCATTTCACGCAGAATCTCAACACTATCACGCTGCGAGAAAGTGACGCCCTCCATTACGGAGCGAAGCATATCGTACTTTGTGTGAATGGCAGACAGGCCAAAGAATACGCCGCGGCAATCTGGATCGAGATGAGGAGTACGTTCGCCCATGATATACGGCAGATAGACAAGGCGGTTGCTGCCGATCGGCACGCGCTCTGCCTGCTTATCCATCACATAATACGGATCGACACCCATGCCTTGTGCAGTAAGTTTTTCTTCGTTGCAGAAATTATCGCGGAACCATTTGAGCGACAGACCCGCGCCCAACGTAACGCCCATCACATGCCAGCAACCCGGTACAGCACAACAGAAAGTATGTACACGGCCCTTCGGGTCAATAGCAATCTTCGAACTGTGCGCATAGACAACGCCGGAGGTACCAATCGTTGTGAACGCTTTGCCGTCCACTACAACGCCGGTGCCAACAGACGCCGCCGCATTATCACCCGCACCGCCTACGACAGGAGTTCCTTCCTTCAAACCGGTCAGCTTAGCAGCTTCCGCAGTAATATATCCTGTAATTTCGGGGGACTCATATACTTTACCGAGCATAGACTTGTCGATATCCAGCTTCTCGAGAACTTCATCAGACCAGCAACGGTGAGGCACGTCCAACAGCTGCATACCAGAAGCATCCGAAACTTC
>CALWIX010000084.1 GCA_944380825.1 uncultured Clostridia bacterium
CCGGTGATATCTGCATCCAAAATCGCAGTGTGGTAGCCGCGACGGTTGAGAAGCACCGCCAGCATCGACGTTACGAGGGATTTTCCCACGCCGCCTTTGCCGCTCACTACGCCGATCACCTTTTTGATGCTGCTCATTTGGTTGGGGGCTTCCAGCATGCTTTGAGGATTCGTTCTGGAACCGCAGTTTGACGCGGAGCAGCTTCCGCAGTCATGGTTGCACTGTTCGCTCATTACAGATTCTTCTTCCTTTCGTCGCGCGGTTTTGTCAATCCGCTATTGCTTTGCTTATAATATACCTTTTTTGTACGTTTGTCAATTTACCATGCAGGCAAACGAAGAATTACAGATAGGGCTGTGCAATTTCGAGCAGGGCGTCCGGCGACTGGGCTCTCCACTGCTTCCATGTCAAGCCGCTTTCCTGTACAGCTTTGCCCCAAGCGATCAACAGGGCGGGCATCTCTCTCTCCAAAACGGTGCCGGCTTCTGTGCCGAAGCTTTCTTTTCCCAGAACGTCGCTGCCGCCCACATACATTTTAAACGCGGACTGCGGCTTGCCGTCTACCGATTTGACGGAGCCTTGGAACCCTATCTCCCCGGCCAAATGGGAAGAGCAGCTGCTCGGACAGCCCGAAATGCAGATGCGCGGCAGACAGTCGCCGACTCCGGCCTCGCGCACAGCCTCGGCACAGGCGCGCAGCACGGCTTGGCTGTCACGCAGACCCTGCTGGCAGATGGCTGCGCCGATGCAGACCTTGCTGTATTCAAACTCGCTTTGGGCGCCGTCCTGCGTGGCGTCGAGCACAGTTTGGGCTTCTTTGGCCGTAAGATTGATAAGATACATCGACTCGTTAGGTGCGATTCTCGCTTCGGCACAGTCGATAGCAGCGATCGCGTTCCAAACGCGCGCAAGGCCCTGCGCGTCCGTCAGGCCGCCGAGCGGATGCCAAATTACAGCGTACAGCCCCGGCTGTTTCTGTTCGATAATTCTCGGTCCCGAAATCTGGCCGTTGGGCGCTTTCTCTACGGAGCAAGGCTTTGCTTCTACCCGCGGCACCGAATTTTTGACCGCCTGCAGATGACGGTGGAACGCCTCGCGCAGGCCGTCGTCGCCCAGCGTATCGCGCATGAAGCGGGTGCGGGCTTTGGCGCGGTTTTCGTAGTTGCCGTTCTCGATAAAGGTATCCACCATCGCGCGGATATAGGCAAGAATGTCGGCGGGATCCAAATGCTCCTCTACCAGCAACCCTTCGCGGGGATTCGAAGCGCCCATACCGCCCGCAATATACAGCCGGAAGCTGCCGTCCTCGTTCGCAACAAAGCCCATATCGCGGAAGGTAGCGTGTACGTCGTCGGAAGCACCGCCGCAGAACGATACCTTCAATTTACGCGGCATTTTAATTTCGCCAGAAATCCCCAGCAAATATTCCGTAGCAGCCTGCGCATAGGGAGTGCAGTCGATAAACTCGCCCTTCTCCACGCCGGCAAGAGGACTGCACATCACGTTGCGCGGATTGTCCCCGCCGCCGCCTTTGGTGTAAATTCCAACCTCGATGACCTTGTCCATAATCGCCGGAACTTCCTGCGCGCGCAGATCGTGGAACTGCATCGTCTGGCAAGTAGTCAATTTGATTTTATCTACATGATACTGCTGCGCCATCTTTACCAGAAACGCCAGTTTTTCTTTCGTCAGGCGTCCGCCGGGACAGCGCAGACGCAGCATGCTCTTCCCTATTTCGCGCTGCGCGTAGCTTCCAAAACCGCCGCTGTATCCTTTATAATCCTTTCTGCTCAGCTCGCCCCTTTCAAATTCTTCCAGCTTCTGTCCTAACGTTTGGATTCCACTTCTGAAGTCCTGCACAAATTTTTGATCCATCATCTGCGGCCACTTCCTCTCTAAATTTCTGCCGGCCAAAACCCGAGTGTGTGCGCTGTTTCGTCCCGGCTGCGTTTCTTTTTATATGATATACTAAATTTATCTAAAAATCGAGTGATTTTCAAATTTTCTCCGTATGCAAAATTTTTTTTAAAAAATACTTGCTTTTTTTATCTTATTGATGTATAATAAATTACGCAATCAGGAATTATTCCCTAAAGTAAATATCGCGGAGTGGAGCAGTCCGGTAGCTCGTCGGGCTCATAACCCGAAGGTCGTTGGTTCAAATCCAGCCTCCGCAACCAAAGTATGTGACCGATTTTATTGTCGGTCACATTTTTTTAGTTTTCAGGCGGATTTTCAGCCTTTTTATCGTGTAAAAAATAGCAGCGCCATTGTTGTTATCTCCATGTTAAAAGATATTTATTAAAGTAAAGCGGAGTTTCCGCCTGATTTTTCAGGTTAGAAACTCCGCTTTTTTGTTTTAGTTTTTCCCGCTGCGGCATATGCCCAACCATTTTCCGACGGTTGTATAAACGGACTAAACAAAACCGTATCTTATCGGTAAAAAGTCGGTTGTATATTCTGCATTCTCAAAGGTCAGATAAACGATACGTTATTAAAATAAAAAACCGCCGACATAATTGCCGCCTGTCTTCTGTAAACGAGGCTGTGCTGGAGCCGTGTAAAAATTTTCATTTTATGTTATACCGGGCAGCGGCGCCGTTGAGCTGATCGTTGAGGATAACATCGGCAAACTGGATCAGCTGTTCCGGCGTGCGGTCGATCTCCCCTAGCAGCCAGCTTTCCATCATGCCGGCCAGTGCCACCACATAGAAATGGGTCAGCATTTCCACGTCCACAAAGGAATCCATGTTGTTTCGCACACCGATATTTTCACCTAACTGCTCAATGGTTCGATGGATGATGGCATAAATATCCGCTTCAAAAAAACGGCGGAGATGATCGCGCCCTATGGATTTGAGCGCGCACAAGCATACGGCTCTGTTTTCTTCCAGATAGCGGAACAGCTGGAGAAACCCCTCCTTCCACAGAAGGGCGCCTTCCTGCTGTCTCAAGAGAGAGAGCGCTTCCTTTTCGATCATCCAGCGCAGCAAATCATAGATATCTTCAAAATGATAGTAAAAACTCTGCCGCCGTATACTGCAGATACTCGTCAGCTCAGCAATCGTAATTTTATCCATAGGCTTTTGGGCCATCAGTGTTTTCAAAGCAGCAGCCAGCTGTAATTTTGTCTGCTCGGAAACGGAAGGATTTTTCTCATTCATAGGTATACACACCTCCACATTTTATAAAGTATATCACTTTTCCTCTTAAAAGCAATCGGTCAAAACACGCTTAGGTGTCATATTTTTGACATTCATGCGTATTTTGTCCTTTGAAAACCTGATGAACTATGGAGTATAAAAGGTATATGCCATATAACTCAAAAGGAGAGAGGCCAGATGGATACGTATAAAATTGTACTGGAGAGCCAGATCGGTTTAAGAGAAGGAACGCTTGCGCTGGAAGACCAAAACGGGTTTCTAAAGGGAACGATCACTTTGCTCGGATATGAAAATCCGGTTTCCGGTGAATGGATCGGAGAACATTCGATTCGGCTCTCTCATCATTTGCACACACAAATCAGCGATCTTTCCTGTGTCTCTATATTCGAAATGGAAGGAAACGAGATTACGGGAACTTTGCACAACGAGCTAAATGTGATGAAATGGCACGGAGAAAAAGAGGCTGATAAGAAAGGTGGGATGGAAGAAAATGGCAGGGAATAAAGAAAAACAAAACAACAGCTTTATGAATAGACTAGCCACATTTATTGTAGACAAGCGGAATTTATTTTTTCTGCTTACCATCATCATGCTGATTTTTTCTTTCTTCTCCCGAAACTGGGTCGAAGTAGAAAGCGAACTTTCCGCCTACCTTCCAGAAAACTCCGAGACAAGGCAGGCGCTGGACGTCATGCAAGAGCAGTTTACGACCTTCGGCAGCGCCCAAGTCATGGTAGCGAACCTCTCGCAGCAGCAGGCCGAAGGACTGAAGGATCAAATTGCTGCAATCAAGGGCGTGCAGGGTGTGGAGTACGACAATACACAGGAGCATTACAACAATGATTCTGCTCTGTATACCATCACCTTTGCCTACGACGAGTCGGATGACGCCTGCCTCACCTCTTTGGAGGCGGTCAAATCGGCTCTTTCTCCCTTCGACGTCTCCGTTTCCACCGAGCTTGGAAACGGAGAACAGGAAGCCATTGACAGCGAAGTCAGCGTCATTATGGTCTATGTAGCCGTAATTATCGTTCTTGTCCTTTTGTTTACCTCTCAGACCTATGCGGAGGTGCCAGTGCTGATTCTGACCTTTGTTGTGGCCATGATTATGAACCTTGGGACAAACTTTCTGCTGGGCAAGATTTCCTTTGTCTCCAATTCCGTCACCAGTATTCTGCAGCTGGCTTTGTCGCTGGACTATGCCGTTATTTTCTGCAATCGGTATAAGGAAGAACATCAGACTTTACCCATCCGGGAAGCTGTCATCGCAGCACTGAGCAAAGCTATCCCCGAAATCGGAGCCAGCAGTCTGACCACCATTGGCGGCTTAATCGCCATGATGTTTATGCAGTTTAAGCTCGGCTCCGATATGGCTATCTGCCTTATCAAGTCCATCCTGTTTGCACTGTTGTCTGTCTTCATTGTGATGCCGGGGCTTTTGATGCTGTTTGGTCCGCTGATGGACCGAACGGAACACCGAAATTTTGTGCCGAAAATCCCCTTTGTAGGAAAATTTGCCTACAAGACCCGGTTTGTTGTCCCCATTCTTTTTGTGGCGGTGATTGTCGTTGCGTTCCCGCTTTCTCAAAGATGCCCCTACGCTTATGGGGAAAGTTCCTTGGAAACACCTGTGCTCAATGAGACGCAAATTGCGGAAAATATGATTCACGATAACTTCTCTTCCTCCAATCTGCTGGCGCTTATGGTTCCCACAGGAAATTATGAGAAAGAAGCGGCCATCCTCTCGGAACTGGAACAGTATGACGAGGTGGATTCCGCCATGGGAATTGCCAACATAGAAGCTATGGACGGCTATACTCTGGCCGATGAGCTCACGCCCCGAGAATTTGCCGAGCTTGCCGGGCTGGACTATGAGGCGGCAAAGCTCGTTTACGCAGCGTATGCGGCGAGGCAGGAGGAATACGGCCAGATCTTGGGAAATCTGGACAGTTATGAGGTACCGCTGATCGACATGTTCCTCTTTGTCTGCGATCAGGTAAACTCTGGCATTGTAACGCTGGATGAGGAACAAACACAGATGCTTGACGAAGCCTATACCCAGATGACGGCGGCCAAAGAGCAGCTGCAGGGTACAAAATACAGTCGGATGCTCGTTTACCTTACACTGCCGGAAAGCGGCGAGGAGACCTATGCTTTCCTCGACACAGTCAAGCAGATCGCACAGAAGTATTATCCGGACCAATCGGTCTATATTGCCGGCAACTCTACCACAGAATACGATTTTCAAAAATCCTTCTCGTTGGATAATACAGTGGTCAGCGTAGTTTCCATCCTGATCGTTTTGGTGGTGCTGTTATTTACCTTCAAGTCGGCAGGCATGCCGGTGCTGCTGATTCTGGTGATTCAGGGCAGCATCTGGATCAACTTTTCCATCCCGTATCTTTTGAATGAGCCGCTGTTCTTTATGAGTTATCTGGTAGTCAGCTCCATCCAGATGGGCGCCAACATCGACTATGCCATCGTGGTCGCCAACCGCTATCAGGAACTAAAGGAACAGATGCACCACAGAAACGCTATCATTGAGACAATGAATTTTGCTTTTCCAACAATCATCACCTCCGGTACGATTCTGGCGGTGGCTGGAACGCTCATCGGCTTGATGACTTCGACGCCCTCCATTACAGGCATCGGCCAGAACCTTGGCCGCGGCACCATTCTTTCCATTCTTCTTGTCATGTTTGTCCTGCCGCAGATTCTGCTCATTGGCGGCAAGGTTGTGGATAAAACGTCCTTCTCCATGCCGAATGTTTCCAAAAAACATACCGGACATGGGCGCGTAAAAGTAGACGGTATGGTACGCGGAGAGATTCACGGAATGGTCAGTGGAATTATGCACGCAACGGTAGACGGAGATGTAGACCTAAACCTGATTTCAGGTTCGGCCTTAGAGCAGGGGGATGAAGATGAGACAAAATAACTGGAAATACAGAATAAAAAAAGGAACCGCTGCCTTTCTTTCCCTGATTCTTTGTATGACTCTATTGTGCCCGGCAGCTGTATTTGCACAAGAAGCTGACGACAGCGCGATCCATATTCAGACACAGCAAGATCTGAAAGAATTGGCAGAAAACTGCCGGCTGGATACATGGTCTCAGGGCAAAACCGTCATTTTGGATAACGATTTGATGCTCGACGAGACGGCTGGGGAGTTTTTGCCCATTCCCACCTTTGGCGGAACCTTTCAGGGAAATGGCCACACCATCAGCGGTTTATCGCTCGATGGAGAAGATTCCAAAACGGGGTTGTTTGATACGCTGCAGGCTGGCGCGGTGGTAAACCGTCTGGCGGTGGCGGGACAGGTGGCTCCCAGCGGAGAGGGCAATACCATCGGCGGACTTGCAGGAAAAAACTATGGAAAAATCAACGGATGTTCCTTTGAAGGAACCATTCGCGGCACCGTTTCCGTGGGCGGCCTTGTAGGCGTCAATGAGACGACGGGCCAAATGACGAACTGCCAGTTCCGGGGAACCGTTACCGGGGAGCACTATGTGGGCGGCATTGCCGGCCAGAATACCGGCAGCTTGGTCTTGTGTAAAAATCGCGGTGAGATTAACACCACAGCGGTGGAAGTGTCTGCGGATATTTCGGACATTTCTCTGCTTCGAACTACACAGAGCGTCCCCGCGGGAACCGATATCGGCGGTATTGCCGGATTTTCCAGCGGTGTGATCCAAAACTGTGAAAATGCAGGAAATGTCGGTTATGAACATATGGGATACAATGTGGGCGGTATTGTGGGGCGGCAGTCCGGCTACATGGACGGCTGCAAAAACACGGGAACCGTCAACGGCCGCAAGGATGTCGGCGGTATTGCCGGACAATTCGAACCTCTGGTTACACTGCGGTACGACGAGGACCTTCTAAAGAAACTTTGGACAGAGCTGGACACCTTACAAGGACTGGCCAGTCAGACCCTTGCGGATGCGCAGACCGCTTCCGATAATCTTTCGGGGAACGTCCATAGCCTGATTTCCGACATCCGCACCGCAAAAGATGCGGTAAGCGAACTGAGCAGCGCGATTACCGACTGGGGCAATGAGAATATCGAGCAAATCAACGATCTTTTTGCCCGGGTATCTTGGGTCATCAGTGAATCGGAACCCATCCTTGATGAAATCAGCCACAGTACCGACATTCTCGAAGATGCCACCTCCCTGTTGAAACAGACTGTAAAAGCGATAGAAAAATCCGGAGAACAGGGAAAAACGGCTGCGGCAGAATTGCAGCTGGCTGTCGAAGATTTACAGAATGCGGTGACCTATGCAAAGAACTGCCAGAACCATCTTCGTTCTGCCTTAGAGATTGCGCAGCAAATTGTAAATGGGCGGGATGTGGCGAACGCCATCGAAAGCATTCAGGAAGAGCTGCGCGCTGCAAAAGAAGAAGCCTACAAGGCAGCCGATTCGATGAAGAGTGCGGTTACCCATGCGGAAAACGCAAAAACAAAGATAGAAGCCATGGGCGATCAGGGCAGCCATGCACTGCGCCTGCTGACGCAGGCACTCGACAGCCTAAGTCAGGGAATATCTTCTATGGGAGATGTTTCTGATCAGATTGCATCCGTCCTATCTGCACTTGCACAGGAGCCTGCCATCTCTTTCACCCCTGTAGACAGCCGTGTGACCAGTCAGGGAGACGCTTTAGACGCCGCGCTCTCACAGGTGCTAAACGGTGCTTCCGGGCTGCAAAGCAGCCTCTCCTCTTCCTC
>CALWIX010000085.1 GCA_944380825.1 uncultured Clostridia bacterium
AGGCCGCCATGCTGATGCCCCTGGTGCTGGACGACTACGCCGACCCGGAGGGAGCGGGACAGGCGGAACAATTCGGGGTGGGAAGCATGCATATATTTCTCATCGACGCGGTGGGAAATCTTACGCCCCAATCGCTGGAAAAGGAGGCTCAGTATGAAATTTTCGAAGAATGACCTTTTACTATACGGTGTGACGGATCGCAGCTGGCTCAAAGAAGGGGAACCTCTCGCCCGCCGGGTAGAACTGGCGCTCAAGGCCGGTGTGACGATGATCCAGCTGCGGGAGAAAGAACTTTCTTTTAACGACTTTGTGAAAGAAGCGCAGACGATCAAGCCTTTGTGCGCCCGGTTCGGGGTGCCGCTTTTGATCAACGACAGGGTGGATGTGGCACAGGCGGTCGACGCCGACGGCGTTCATGTGGGACAGGAGGATATGTCGTGTGCACAGGCACGCCGTATTCTGGGGCCCGGTAAAATTATTGGGACAAGCGCTCACAGCGTAGCCGAGGCCCTTGCCGCTCAAGAGGCAGGCGCCGACTATCTTGGATGCGGCGCGGTATTCGGCACCTCCACCAAAGCCGATGCCGGCGCTCTCGATCGCGAGACGCTGCGCCAAATCTGCCAAACCGTTTCCATTCCGGTGGTGGCGATAGGCGGGATCAATGCGCTTAACCTTCCTTCGCTCTCCGGTACGGGAATTGCGGGGGCGGCCGTGGTATCGGCTGTCTTTGCCCACGAAGATCCGACCGGCGCGGTGCAGGAGCTTCTCGCCGCTGTAAAAGCGGCTGTGGAAGAGCAAAAGCAGGAGGAATAATAGTATGAAAAAAGTTTTAACAATCGCTGGTTCAGACTGCAGCGGCGGTGCCGGGATTCAGGCGGATCTGAAAACGATGACAGTGCACGGGGTATACGCGATGAGCGCTATCACAGCTCTGACAGCTCAGAACACAACCGGCGTTTACGGCGTGCTGGAAAGCACTCCGGAATTTCTTGCGAAACAGCTTGACTGCATCTTTCAGGATATCTTTCCGGATGCTGTTAAAATCGGTATGGTCAGCAGCAGCGCGCTCATCCGCGTCATTGTGGAAAAGCTGCGCGAGTACAACGCTAGGAACATCGTCGTCGACCCGGTGATGGTTTCCACCAGCGGCAGCAAACTGCTGCGGGATGACGCCGCTCAGGCGCTGATAGAGGAACTGATGCCGCTGGGAACCGTCGTCACTCCCAATATTCCAGAGGCAGAAGTCCTTTCGGGGCTGACGGTGCGCAGCAAGGCCGATATGGAGGCTGCGGCGGCGAAAATCGGAGAAAAATACCAAGGCGCCGTGCTTGTAAAGGGCGGCCATCTTGCCGATACGGCCGACGATCTGCTCTATCAAAACGGCGTTTGCCACTGGATTGCCGGCGAGCATATCGACAACCCCAACACTCACGGCACCGGCTGCACCCTCTCGAGCGCCATCGCCAGCAACCTCGCTTTGGGCTTTGAGCTGCCAGAGAGCGTGCGCCGCGCAAAGGAATACATTACCGGCGCGCTGCGGGCTAATTTGGATCTTGGAAAAGGAAGCGGCCCGCTGGATCACGCTTACCGCTTCTTCTCCCGCTGATGATGCGGATGTATCTTTTTTCTTAAAAACAAACGCTTCTACCATTTAATACAATTATTTTATTTGAGAGTGCACAAGGCTGCACGAAGGGGCACACCACCTCGGGTGTGAACTTTCGTGTAGCCTTTTTTCTTTTATCTAGACACTAAGAAAGGAGAAGTTTACTGGTATGATACTCGTGAACGGAGAAAAAAAAGACTTGCCCGGAGGGCTCTGTCTTTCCGAACTGATTGCGCGCGAAGGATTGCATGAAAGCCGCGTAGCGGTGGAACATAATGGAAAAATTGTTCCCCGTGCAGCCCTTTCCTCCACCATCCTTGCAGACGGCGATCAAGTCGAGATTGTCCATTTTGTGGGCGGCGGATAACCGCTTGCAGGGAGGTTTCGTATGATTACAAAACAGGAATTTATGGATGCTTTAGCGCGGCGGCACGGAGCCGAAAGTCAGGAGAGGATCTGCCGTGCCTGCGTCGGAATTGCGGGACTGGGCGGGCTCGGTTCTCACATTGCTTTTTTTCTGGCGCGGGCAGGGGTGGGCCGGCTGATTTTGGTCGATTTCGATACCGTAGACTTAAGCAACCTCAACCGTCAGCAGTATCGCTTGTGCGACATAGGCACGCCCAAACCGCAGGCCCTTGCCAAACAGCTGCAGGAAATCAACCCCTTTTGCCGGTACGACGTCCATTTTCAGCAGGTAACGCCTGATAATCTAGCGGATCTGTTCGGCGAATGCGACGTTTTGTGCGAAGCTTTCGACGCCCCAGAGCAGAAAGCCATGCTGATAGAGAATGCCTTGCAGCTGTTTCCGCAAATGCCTGTGGTGGCTGCTTCCGGTATGGCGGGGTTTGCATCCGCCAACCGCATCCAGACGGCGCGGCGCATGAAAAACCTTTACCTGTGCGGTGACGGCGAAACGGACATTGACCAAGGAACCAGTCTTGTCGAGCCGCGTGTAGCCGTGTGCGCGGGCCATCAGGCATTGATGGCGCTGCGCTTAATTTTGGGAAACCAAGATCCATAAGTAAACTCTAAAATTTTCTTTTATTTATGAAGGAGGACATCCCCATGGAAAACGACAAGCTTATTTTAGGAGGCCATGAATTTACTTCCCGCTTCATTTTAGGATCGGGAAAATATTCTCTCGAACTGATTCAGGCGGCTGTGGAAAACGCAGGCGCCCAGATCGTCACGCTGGCTCTGCGCCGCGCTACCTCTTCTTCGGAAAACATCCTTGACTATATTCCCAAGGGAGTGACGCTGCTGCCCAATACCTCCGGTGCCCGCAGCGCCGAGGAGGCCGTGCGGATCGCTCGTCTTGCCCGGGAATGCGGCTGCGGCGACTTTGTAAAAATCGAAATTATGCGCGATACGAAGTACTTGCTTCCAGACAACTACGAAACTATCAAGGCCACCGAGATTCTCGCCAAAGAAGGCTTTATCGTTATGCCCTACATGTATCCGGATCTGAATGTAGCCCGCGATCTTCAAAACGCAGGCGCGGCCTCCATCATGCCTTTGGGCGCGCCTATCGGCTCGAACAAGGGGATCTGTACGCGCGAATTTATTCAAATTCTTATTGACGAAATTGATCTTCCTATCATCGTAGACGCCGGCATCGGCAAGCCCTCGCAGGCATGCGAGGCGATGGAAATGGGCGCCGCGGCTGTGATGGCTAACACAGCTATCGCAACGGCAGGCAACATTCCCGCTATGGCCGAGGCGTTTAAGAAAGCTATTGAAGCTGGTCGCACTGCCTACCTCTCCGGTATGGGCCGCGTGATGGAAAAGGGAGCGGCGGCCTCTTCCCCGCTGACCGGATTTTTGCACGAATAAGGGGGGAAAGACACATGATCGATCAAAATACGAACTGCATGGAATATCAGGAGGGAATGGAGGTTCTTGACTCCCATTTGCTCGACGACGTTCTCGCCGCACGCGAGGCTTTCCATCCCGAAAACTATACCGAGAGCGACGTGCGCCGCGCTTTAAGCCGCGACACGCTTTTACCGGAAGATTTTGCAGCCCTGCTCTCCCCTGCTGCGTTTCCTTTCTTGGAGCAGATGGCCCAGCGCGCAAGGCTTGAGACGCGCAAGCATTTCGGCAATTCTGTGTACTTATTTACCCCTTTGTATATTGCCAATTACTGCGAAAATTACTGCATTTACTGCGGCTTTAACTGCCACAACCGGATCCG
>CALWIX010000086.1 GCA_944380825.1 uncultured Clostridia bacterium
AAAAGGTGCTTTGCTCTCTTACCGCAGAAGGCGAAAACGCGAAAACCCTGTTGAGAATTCTCGTCCCCGAACAGGTGGAAGAACTGTCGGATACGCAGAAGCTGACGGTAGAACTCACCTGCGCAGACGATGCGGTCCAGTCCCTCCATTTTTCTTCCGAGGGCACTCTGATCAACGACGACAAAACGCCGTATACCCTTTCCGCCCAACTTAAACCGGCAGAAACGGACGAAAGCTTTGCCCTACCCGAACCGGTCAGAGAAACGGTGTGCTCCGGAAAAACGCAAAGTGATACCGTTATGTCGGAAGATGTTTTCCGGCTGCTTTCCGCATGGACCAACTTAAGCAAAGAAGAATCTTTTACGGCGGATGTTGCGTTGGATGTAGAATGCAGTCCTGTCTCCCTGCACGAAAGCATGAAATACGAACACACGGTGGCAGACGGGGGGAACATCGGCTGTATCCGCCAAAAAGATCTCGCTGTTTATTTTGCAGACGGTATCTTCTTCGACGAAAACGGTGTGCGCCTCTATGCACAGGACAGCGAATTGACAGACTATGCGCATTTTTTAGAGGTTTTGTATCAGATTTGCCTGAGTGGAGAATTCCAGTGTGCAGATATCGGAAATGATACTTGGTTTTATACACTGACGCTGGACGAAGAAGCTATGAAACAGATAGCCTACGCCGCCGCGCCGCAGATAGAATCCTTACCGGTTGCTCTGACTTCCGGCAGCATTAAGATTATGGTAAAAGACAGCTCTATTATAGAACTTGACTGCAGCTGTACAGGCGGTCTTGACACGCTGGCAGAAACGGCGCCTGTAACGGTAACGGCTCAGATGAGTTTCGCCCACAACAGCGCAGCAGAGGTTCCAAGGGCAGTCAAAAACCAAATAATCGAAGAGAGGACGCAGGAAAATGGCAAATAAAATTATTTGTATCGCCCGAGAATTCGGAAGCGGCGGACATGAGATCGCAGTCAGAACGGCCGGCAAGCTTGGAATCCGGGTTTACGAAAAAGACCTATTGCATCTTGCGTGCAAGTACGGAGAAGTGTCCGAAAAGATGATGGAATCCGCCGATGAAACGGCCACCAATCCCTATCTTTTCCGAACAGTCCATGAGGGAAATTACCACGTTGCCAGAGGTCTTCCCACATCGGAAGTCCTCTTTGAGCTGCAAAGCCATGAAATTCGTAAGATCGCACAGCAGGAGAACTGCATCTTTGTGGGCCGGTGCGCGGATTTCGTGCTCCGGGAAGAAGACGTCAAGATGCTGAAGGTTTTTGTGCGGGCGCCGATCGAATGGCGAATCAAACGTAAAATGCAGCAGGAACACCTCAGCCCGGAAAAAGCAGCGCATCTGGTGCGCAAAATGGACAAACGCAGAAAGAAGTACTACGAATTCTATACCGGTCAGACTTGGGGAGAGCCCGGGTACTATGATATCTGCATTGACACGGGAATAACCGGCTTTGAACAGGCGGTAACAACCATCTGCTTTTTATACAATGCCTTGTAGGTCAAACCCTCTTCGTGCAGCACAAAAGCCGCAGTCGTAATTGATCGTGCTCTGGGCCGGTTTATTTGTGTCATGCATTATATAAGTCATAAACAGATTTTGCAAAGGAAAAAGCACACTCGTTGATTTTATGCAAAAAAGTGACCGATTTTATGATTCGGTCACTTTTTGTATGTATATGCAGATTTATTTTGTATTCGCTTCCCGTGCTGGACAAATATAAATTCGCGGCGATGGAAAAACGCATTCCCACTGGCCATAAAAGGCAGCATCTGCCGTATAGTTAATCTACAATGGCAAATTCCGCCTGCAGCGTTACCGTGTCATACTCTCCAGTATCTCTAAAATCCATGACGCTTTTCTGTATTCTGTACACGCCTGTTTCTAATTCTCCATATAGAAAAGACCAGTCTACTTCCATTTCGGTTGTATCCTCCTTTTCAATTATATACGCTATACAGTCCCAACCAACTTCCTCTAGAGGAATAATCGTTTTCACTGGTATCCAACTATCATTCTCATATTTTTCTATTGAATAATCACTGCCGGTTTGCAGATCGCCTGTCGGACTGCCGCCTGACTGTGTAAACACTACGGTTAAACCCGTGCTTGTTTCGTCTTTTGTGGTCATTGCAAGGCCGATTTCATTTCCCGCAGCCGTTTGCGGCGTCTGCTGCGTTTCGACTGCGTCGTTACTTTCGGTGTTAGAGAAATCCGCCCCGCCTGTTATTTTCTCTCCATCCCCTGCTGCTTTGCCGCACCCCGCCAATCCCAGCAAACAAGCTGCTGCCAAAATGATTGCCGCTGTCTTTTTCATAGTGATCCTCCCTTCCGCTTTTTTCTCTACTTATATAGACGAAAAATTTCTCGAAACGTTCCCTTTACACAACCATTACGGCATATTAAACGATGAGCTGTCACGATATGCTTTGTATGAAAAAGCGGCACCCGTTTCTTACCAATGTCCTTGGGGTGGAACAGACCCGCTTTGTTAATTTATGCCTGTTGTAACCCATGGACAATATTGGAAAATTTCTTTGCTTTAGCGAATGAGCCGATTCTTTTCCTTTCTTAAAGCTCTGGAAGTTTGTGGAATAAAACACATCATTTTTCCATACCGATTTTTAATTTAAAGCATTTACAAAGCCGTAAAACCCGCTGTATAAGCCTTAGAGAAAATTTAAAGCAGCAATCTGGGGTGAGTGTATGAGAAAATGGGTAATTTTTTCCGCGTCGATTTATTCACAATTAATTCATATTAATATGATATAAAATTTAAAATTTTTTTCAGGAGAATGCTATGTTGACAAGAAACAAACGATGGATTGCTTTTGTAATCGTCCTGATGCAAGTTCTTACCCTTTTACCACCCGTAACTTTTTCTTCGCAGGTACTGGACAGCGGTGAGATTGCAGTGGACTCGATTCATTTTCCAGACGAAGCGTTTCGGAATTGGATTTTGAATTCTAAGAATTTAAATGGCTTTGGGAGCGACGGAATCCTGACGGCCGAAGAGAGAGACAAGATTACCGAAATAGATGTGTCGGAGCAAAATATTGGTGATTTGACAGGAATAGAACATTTTTCTTCCCTTTTAATTTTAAATTGCACCAAAAACCGTCTGACCGATTTAGATTTGTCGGAAAATACTTTACTGGAAGGACTATACTGTTCGTCCAATCAATTAAGTGAATTGGATCTTTCGAATAATCCCAATTTAAAAAGTATATACTGCGCTTCCAATTTTCTGACGAGTCTTATTATTGAAAACTGTTCTAAACTCGAGTCGTTAAACTGCGAAAAGAACAGGCTGTCAGAGCTGGACTTGTCGGGCAATCCCGAACTGATTCAGCTTTATTCAAGACATAATTCGCTAACACAATTAGACGTCAGCCATAATACGAAATTGGTGTTTATTGAAACTTTTGATAATCAATTAACCTCTTTTGACGGTACCATGCTCAAGGATCTGGAATTTTTACATATCGATTATAACAAGCTCACTACTTTGGATATGAGCCAAAATCCGAATCTAAAGGGTAATGGATTTGTTGCCGCCAATAACCATCTGGACGATTTGGTTTTGCCGAATATTCCCGATTTTGAACTGGAAGCCAGCGTTTTTTATGAACAGAATCCCAAACAGGGCTATGAAACGGTCAAATGGTTTTACGATCCCACATATTCGCAGGAAATTCAGGAAACCGATATCATTCAGGCCCGTGGACAGACGATTTACGCTCAATGGATTGCAAATCCGTATACGGTGTATTATCAATCCAACGGCGGGCAGGGAGAAATGGCGCCGCAAGCCGTAGAATACGATCAAACCTTTACCCTCACTCCCCACACGTTTACCAGAACGGGGTATACGTTTCAAAACTGGAACACTTCCAGCAATGCGGTGGGCGGCAGAACTTTTACCGACGGACAGGAAGTAGTCAACTTAGCCGGTAAAAATCCTAATAATGATCGGATTACTTTATATGCGCAGTGGAAACCACATACCTACACCATCCGCTATGATGCAAACGGAGGAGAAGGTCGTATGGAAGATACTGCGGCGGTCTACGACAAGCCCGTATCGCTTTCGGAAAGTCAGTTCACTAAACCGGATTTCGTTTTGGCAGGTTGGTCACGCGAGGCAGGAGATCAGAACAAAAAAGAATATGCTCCCGAAGAAACCGTGCGGAATTTAACGCACGTGGATCAACAGGTCGTTACGCTGTATGCTGTCTGGGTTTCTTATGCGGAAATACAGCAGATATATCAAGACAAGCTTTTAGACTTTTTCGGCGCGTACACACAAGAAGATTTTTATTCGGAGGACTGGGCTTCTCTGCAGAATATCGAACGTGTCGCAGCCAAAGCCATTTCTGACGCCGGAATCGATGAATCGGCAATGCAGCAGGCGCTGCAGACGGCATTTGCTGCGGCGCAGCAGGTAAAAACCAAAGAACTTCGGGCGCAAGAAATTGTGCAAAGCTGGAAAACGGCGCATGAGCCGATTTTATCGCAAATTTCCGTTGCAGTTCCTATAGATCAATTACAGTCATATCAGTCACAAACGGAAACGGCTATTTCTCATGCAGACTCTTCATGGCTTGCGCAGCAAAGCACTTTAACCGATGCGGCAAGCCGCGCGGATGCCGTTTTAAACGCACAGGATAAAATCAGCCCCAGCATATACCAGCTTTATCGAATGCAGCGGGCTATTGCTTGGCTCGATTCGGTCAAAGATTGGTACCAAGTGCCCATGGGTTCTGTAAAATCAACCGATAACGGCTATTACACCGATCTTATCTTTGCGTATCACAACTTATCTTCCGAAGAGAAAGTGTACTGCGACTCCTTTATTCTCAATCAGCTAACTATTCGACAGCTTTTCGCCGAAGAAAAACAAGATGCTCTGCAAAATTTGGATACGTTCTTTTCTTCTCTGCAGTGGACGGATTACACCGAAGAGAATCAGAAAAAATTGGTAGAGATTATGGACAAGGCAAAAGGAGATATCGAAAACGCCCATATAATCGGAATGGCTCATCGGCTGCTTTGGGAGAGTATAGACCAGCTGAAAAAAGTAGAGATAATTGTACCGCAGAAAACCCCTTCGATAGAAACGAAACCGACGGCGTCGGCCATTACTAGAGGTCAAAAACTTAGCGAGAGCCATTTAACCGGCGGAAAAGCAGACACCGAAGGAACTTTCGCTTGGAAAGACGGCAGTGTTGTTCCTGAGCAAACAGGATTGTATCCCGTTATCTTTACGCCAAAGGACAGCAAGGCTTATGTATCTGTAGAACTAAATGTCACTGTTTCGGTGGTTGATTCCTCGCCGTCGCCCGGCCTTCCCTCCTCTCCGGAAACAGCGCCGGATGATTCCACGCCGTCGCCTATCCTCCCCTCTCCTCCACAGACGACGCCTGACTATTCCACGCCGTCGCCTATCCTCCCCTCCACAGACAGCGCCGGATGACTCCTCATCGTCTCCTGCTCTTCCCTCCTCTCCGGAAACAGTGCCGGATGACTCCTCGTCGTCCCCCGCCCTTCCCTCCTCTCCGGAAACAGCGCCGGATGGTTCCTCCTCGCCGTCGCCTATCTCTCCCTCTTCTCCGCAGACGACGCCGGATAGTCCATTTCCATCCGGTCAAAGTATCGAACTGGTTCAGGTAGATGGGGAGGAGCAATCCTCTGCATTGCCTCCTTCTGCATCACAAACCGTACCGGAGTCCTCTCCTTCCTCGTCTGCTGACACTCAGTCCGGTAAAGATACAGAAAACACTTCGGAATCCTCCAACTCGCACGCCCCTAGCTATTTTGTTCCGATTCTTTTATTGGCTGCCGTCTGCTTTTTAGCCGTTAAGAAACGAAAGTAAAATAATTTTATCCCAATGATATGCCCGACCGTACAGTCGGGCATATTTTCTTTTTCCGCCGTGTGATAAACCGACCCTCAAAAAAATCGGAATGTCTCGGCAAAGCGATAAGAAGAGCGCCGCCTTTAACAAGACGGCGCCCCATTTTTAAGGCTATCTTATGATGTTAAGATCCTTTCTCCTGCCGCGTTTCGGCTGCTTCCTGCACGCAGCGCAAAGCATTAAGGCTGCGGGGATAGCCAATATACGGCAAACAACAGGATACGATTTGGATGAGAAACTCTCTATCGTTTCCTATACGCAGGTTGCCCTTTGCATGAGAAACAAGCTGCGGCTCAGCTCACAGCCGCCCTACGCCTTTTCTCCCGCCAGCAGCCGTGTTTCCGGCGTGGTACAGGCTTGACCCTCCAGCGGCAACCGGATCCCAAGAGAGGCAAGCACGTCGTTAGTGGCTGCCAAAAAAGGATATACTCGGCCAAATTCCAAATATGCCGCCGCTTGATAAACGATTTCTTTCACCTGTACCGGCGTCACACCAAGGTTTAAGGCAGCAGGAAGCATAACGCCGTACGCGTCTACACTTTGACTGCCGATAAGCGCCGAGAGAATCGCCATCATGCGGCAGGCACCATCCAAATCGCTGCCCGCCGCTTCGTCGAACGCAAAATTATTAAAGAGATAAGCAAATTCCGGATCCATTTGTGCAAAGGGAAGCTCGTCCTGCGAAAACAGATTGGTAAGATCCCTCTGCGCGTTTTCTGTTATGTTCCTACAATATATCCCCACCCTTTCACGGGTTTTCCGCCGCACCTCCCGCTTTTTTGCGGGAGAGACATATTCCTACCACCAGCCCCGCCGCCGCGGGCAGCACCCACCCTAATCCCAAACCGGCAAGCGGCACGCCGTTTAGGAAATCGAGATGCAGCAGACGCTGGATTTCAAACAATATACTTGCCACACCGGTAAAGAGAATCGTCATCGGGTAGGCCATCTTTTTTCCCTCCAGCCACCGCTGACCGAAAGAAAGGAGGATGAGCATGATGGCCACCGGGTACAGGATGTTCAGCGCCGGCACTGAGAAAGTCAGAATCTGGTTAAGGCCTGCGTTGGCCAGCGCCATGCTTACCGCCGCAAACAAAACGGCCCATACACGGTACGACAGACGGGGACACAGCTTTGCAAAATATTCGCTGCACGAGCTGATGAGCCCTACGCACACGTTAAAACATGCAATGACGAAAATAGCCGCCAAAAGAAGATTGCCCGTCTTGCCAAACAGCGCGTGGACTACGTTTGTCAGCGCCTCGGCGCCGTTAGACGGATTGGGAGATACGCCTCCCGAGAGCGCTCCGATGTGGGCCAACATGGAGTAAATCACCAAAAGCATTGCCCCCGTGATCGCGCCCGCCTGCATGGCGCCGCGCACAATGTTCTTTTCGTCTTCCACGCCTCGCGCCCGGATATTCAGGCTGATAAGAATGCCAAACGCCAACGCGGCAATAGTATCCATCGTCTGATAGCCCTCTTGAAACGCCGTAGAAATGGCTTTCACCGCCGTTTCGTAGCCTTCGCCGGGGGAGCCGTAGCCCTGCAGCGGATTGACGATACAGGCCGCAAAAGCAACGATGATCAGCGCAATGAGGAGGGGACACATGATCTTTCCCAGTCGATCGGTGAGTTTTTCCGGCCGCAGGGCTACCACCAAGGCCGCGGCAAAAAATACAGCGGAATAGATAAGCTGGTACAAAGCGATAGGCGCCTCGCTTCCTACAAAGGGCGGCACCGCCATTTCAAACGAGGTGCCGGCTGTACGCGGAATGGCAAGGCAAGGCCCGATGCTCAGGTAGGCCGCCACCGTGAAGCATTTGGCGAACAGCGGATGTACCCGTCCCCCCAGAACCTCTAAACCGCCGGAGCGCGCCACCGCCAGAATGCCCAAAACCGGCAGCCCAACTGCGCTTATTGCCAATCCGATCATAGCAAACCACGTCATGCTGCCGGCCTGCGCCCCTATATTCGGCGGAAAAATCAGGTTGCCCGCCCCAAAAAACATAGAAAACAAGGTAAATCCTACAAGAAGTACTTCTCTGCCATGTAATTTCTTCATGCCGTATCCCCTCATTGTGCAAATCAAAAATTTTTGCTGTCCTCCAGCCGACTGCGGTGCTCTCTCGGCCGCCTGCCATTACGGTTCTTTTATGCCATGATAGCAGATCTTTGTGCGGATTGCAACGCCTTTGCACCGAGCGGATGTCCTCTTTTCCTTTGTGCAGACACAGCTTTTTTCGCTTTTAGAATAAATATTGGGTTTCATTACAAGATTTTATCCTTAAAAAATTGGATCATTCTTTCTTTATTTTGTCTTAAAAAGGCTTTTTTAGTAACAAGTTGTAGTAAATATGAACAAATTGTTGCGAAACGGTAAAAATGGGATTGATTTACCACCAAAAAGTAGATATACTTAAAGATAGAATTAGGGTGTTTGTATAAAAAATAAGACACCCTTGCGAAGGAGGAATCGCCTTATGGCAGAAAGCGGCAAAACGCCATCCGTTATCCACCCAAAGGGGGACTTTTTTAATTTAAAGGGCTCCCATACTTCCGTAGCCACGGAAGTGACCGCCGGCATTACAACTTTTTTCGCAATGTCTTACATTATTGTAGTTAACCCCAGTATGCTCTCACAGACAGGTATGCCTTGGGGCGCCGTGTTCCTTGCGACCATTATCGCCTCCGTCATCGGTACGCTGGTAATGGGACTGTTCGCCAATGTGCCCTACGCGCAGGCGCCCGGCATGGGACTCAACGCCTTCTTTACCTTTACAGTGTGCTTTGGGCTGGGCTATTCGTGGCAGGAAGCCCTCGCGATGGTGTTCTTGTGCGGTATTATCAACATTCTTATTACGGTGACGAAAATCCGTAAAATGATCATCCGCTCCATTCCCGTCAGCCTGCAAAACGCTATCGGCGGCGGCATCGGCATCTTCATTGCGTACATAGGCATTAAAAATGCCGGGCTCATCCAGTTTACCAGCGATCCCGGCACCTATATTCTCGAAGAGAGCGGCACCGTGATTGCGCAGTCGAGCGCTACCCCCGCCATCGTCACCCTGAACACTCCGACCGTGTGGCTCGCCTTGATCGGCCTTGTGATCGTCTCCGTGCTGCTGGTTTTGAAAGTAAAGGGCGCCGTCCTGATCAGCATTATCGCTGCTACCATCATCGGCATTCCTCTTGGTGTAACAAATATCGGCTCTTCTATGAGCTTTGCAGAGGCATGGAGCGAGCTGCCCACCACCTTCTGCGCCGCTTTTGGCAATCCGGGTCTCGGCTCGCTGTTCAGCGATGTGTCCAGACTGCCGCTTGTGCTGATGACAATCTTCGCGTTCAGCCTCTCCGATACGTTCGACACCATCGGCACGTTCATCGGCACCGGCCGCAAAACGAACATCTTCAGTGCAGAAGACGAAAAGGCTCTGGAATCGAACGCGGGCTTTAAGTCCAAAATGGACAGAGCGCTGTTTGCCGATTCCATCGCTACCTCCATTGGTTCCATCTTCGGCACTTCGAACACCACTACTTTCGTAGAGCGCGCAGCCGGCATCGGCGCCGGCGGCCGCACCGGTCTGACCAGCGTCGTCACCGCGGCCCTCTTTATTGTGAGCATGTTCCTCGCGCCGCTGGTGAGCGCCGTTCCGTCCGCAGCGACTGCGCCGGTTCTGATCATCGTGGGCGTTATGATGCTCAGCGCTTTCAAAGAGGTCGAGTGGGACAATCTGGAAGACGCCATCCCTGCTTTCTTTGCCGGCATCTTCATGGCGATTTGCTACAGCATCTCTTACGGTATTGCAGGCGGCTTTATCTTCTACTGCATCGTCAAGGTTGCCCGCGGCAAGGCCAAAGAGATCCATCCCATTTTGTGGGTGGCTACCGGTTTGTTCATTCTGAACTTTATTATTCTCGCCATCATCTAATGTTATCCGCATAAACGAGAGAAACGAAAAAGAAAACCGCTCCCTGCGCTTGCCGCGGGGGGCGGTTTTTAGATTATAGGGAAACACACAAAATCCTGCCGGCGCTTTGCCATTCCTGCGGAAAAAAGCCAAAAGCGGTGGTAATCCCGCCGCGGAAAAGCGCAGAAGAGGCTTACCGATAAAGTAAGGCATTGCAGATAGCGGCTGCTATATTGCTGCCGCCTTTGCGCCCGCGCGCGATGATATAGGGCACGTCTGTGCGGGAGAGAAAGCGCTCTTTCGATTCTTCCGCGTTGACGAATCCCACCGGCACGCCGATGACCAACGCCGGGCGCACCGCTGCGCTATCGAGCAGAGCCTCCAGCTCCAGCAGCGCCGTGGGCGCGTTGCCTATGGCAAAAATGAGCTTCTTGCCGCCAAGCACACGGACCGCTTGACGCATGGCCGCGGCCGAACGGGTGGTGCCGCTTTGCTTGGCCTGCAGCGAGACGGCCGGGTCTGCAATGTAGCAGTAAACCTCGCCGCCTAGTCGGGCAAGGGCGCGTTTATTGATGCCGGCGCGCGCCATTTCCGTATCCGTGACAATGCACGCCCCCGCGCGAAGGGCTTCTACGCCGCGGCGCACCGCGTGGGGGCTGAATACGAGACGATCGGCGTATTCAAAATCGGCGCTGGTGTGAATGACGCGTTTGATCACCGCTTCGTTTTCGGGATCCAATTTCCGGTCCCCGAGCTCTTGTGTGATGATTTCCATACTGCGCCGCTCGATATCCTGCGGCAAAACGTTCTGTAATTTCATGCGATCCCCTCCTGCAAAATCCGGTAAATCAAATCCATATCGAGATTTTCCCGAAGCGTATCGGCCAAACGGTCGTACTGTTTTTCTTTATACTCCTCCAAATCCAAGGGCTGGGCCGTTTGCGGCAGGCCCTTTTTTTGCAGCAGAAGATTGATGAGTGCGGCAGCCGTTTCTCCCTCGTCGAAAACGCCATGCAAATAGGTGCCGCAGCTATTGGCGCACACGGCCCCGTCATCGTGAAACCCACTGGCCTGCGGCGTGCGCAGGGTACAAAACGCCGCACTCTGCCCGGCAGCCGTCGTCTTTCCCATGTGGATTTCGTACCCCTTTACCGGTTTTCCGGAAAGCGGGGCGAAAACTCCCGGAAGACGCGCGATTTCGCCTGCCGCCTGCGCGCGCGTTTTCTGCTGGGAAAAGACAGTTTCCACCGGAAGCAATCCCATGCCGCGCAGCGTGCCGCCGTGTTCCACCCCATACGGGTCGGACAGCTGCTGCCCCATCATCTGGAATCCGCCGCAAATGCCGAACACAAGGCCGCCTTGGGAGGCATAGCGCAAAATTTCCGCCTCCATCCCGTTTTCGCGCAGCCAGAGAAGATCCCCCATGGTGTTTTTCGTTCCCGGAAGCAGCAAAAGATCGGGAGCGCCTATCTGGCCGCACCTTTCCACATAGCGCAGCGACACGAGGGGGTTAGCTTGCAGGGGGGAGAAATCGGTAAAATTCGAGATGTGCGGCAGGCGGACCACAACGATTTCTATCGGACCGGCGCCTCCGCGGCGCGCAAAGCGATCCGACAAGCTGTCTTCGTCGTCGATGTCGAGCTTGGTGTAGGGCACAACGCCGGCCGTCGGAATATGGATGCGGTCCTCGAGCATTTTCAGCCCCGGCTCCAACAGCTTTTTATCGCCGCGGAATTTATTGATGATGGTCGCCTTTACCATGGTCCTCTCCTCTTGCTCCAGCAATAGGATCGTCCCCACTAGCGACGCGAACACCCCGCCGCGGTCGATGTCTCCCACCAAAAGCACCGGCGCTTTCGCCAGCTTGGCCATGCCCATGTTGA
>CALWIX010000087.1 GCA_944380825.1 uncultured Clostridia bacterium
CGGCTCTTTCCTTTTTTGGGGAGGAGTTGTATTGAAAAAGGTGCGGCTATCTAGCCGCGAGGCTTGTATTCAAAGTTATTTATCTAACAGGTTTCCCTGTTTTCTGACATTATTATATCCCATCAAAAGTCGCCTGTCAACAGGATTTAAGGGTGTTTTTGACGAATCTCTTTTTTCAATAAATTGCGATTTTTAGGAAAACGGTTCTTTATTATTATTGACAATACTTTGTGGGATATTCAGGTAATAATGACGAAAGCAAGGCTATTCATTCGAATAAATCTTGTTTATTCCTGAATCCCCGGAATCTTCGGCAAGCTGGCAAAACCGGGTTCCAGATCCTCATCAGTAGGAATATAATCAGTCATTTTCCCCTCATTATAAGCGGAATAAGCGGCCATATCAAAGTATCCGGTGCCAGTAAGACCAAACAAAATTGTCTTAGCCTCGCCCGTTTCACGGCATTTGATTGCTTCGTCGATGGCAACGCGGATCGCGTGGGAAGATTCGGGAGCGGGCAGGATGGTTTCGACTTTAGCGAAAGTGACGGCTGCGTCAAAAACATGGGTCTGTTCTACGGCACGCGCCTCGTCAAGCCAGCCGTCATGATACAGCTTAGAAATAATCGGAGACATTCCGTGGTAACGCAGGCCGCCGGCATGGTTTTTCGAGGGGATAAAGCCGCTGCCAAGGGTATACATACGGGCCAAAGGCGTCACTTTGCCGGTATCACAGTAGTCGTAAGCGTAGCGGCCGCGTGTCAAAGAGGGGCAGGAAGCTGGTTCTACTGCGATAAAATGCGGGTTTTTCTTGCCGAGAAGCTTGTCCTGCATAAAGGGCGCGATCAATCCGGCAAGGTTAGAGCCGCCGCCCGCGCAGCCTATGACGATGTCGGGATATTCTCCGAGCATTTCCATAGCCCTTTTGGCTTCCAGTCCGATGATAGACTGATGCAGAACCACCTGATTTAGTACGGATCCCAGCACATAGCGGCAGCCTTGAGTAGAGGTAGCCTTTTCGATAGCTTCAGAGATGGCGCAGCCGAGGCTTCCGCTGGTATCGGGATTGGCGGCAAGAATCGCTTGGCCGACTTTTGTGGTATTGCTGGGGCTGGGGATAACATTGGCGCCAAAGGTACGGATGATCTCGCGGCGGTATGGCTTCTGTTCGTAAGATCCTTTCACCATATAAACAGTCAGATCCATTCCAAAATAAGCACAGGCTTCTGCCAAAGCCGTACCCCATTGGCCAGCGCCCGTTTCGGTGGTGAGAGAAGTCAGTCCCTGCTTTTTGGCGTAGTAGGCTTGAGCTACGGCGGAATTTAGCTTATGACTGCCAGAGGTATTGTTTCCTTCAAATTTAAAATAGATATGAGCTGGTGTTTTTAAGTAACGTTCAAGATCATAGGCGCGGTTGAGCGGCGAGGGACGGTAGGCTTTATAAATTTCCATCACCTCGTCGGGAATATCGAACCATTGGGTGGAGCAGTTGGTTTCCTGTGCGGCCAACTCTTCACAGAAGATAGGATAGAGTTCTTCTGTGCGGATAGGTTGAAAAGTCACAGGGTTTAACATAGGATCGGGCTGTTCTTTCATATCGGCCCGCAAATTATACCATTGGGTAGGTAATTGCTCTTCTGTAAGATTCAGCCTGTGAGGAATTTTCATATCAATCTACTCCTTTTAAAATAGTTAAAAATATTTATAAACTTCAATATCTTAGGATCTTTCTTTTCCAGCATCCTCCGGAAAAAAGACATTTAAATATATGTCTTAATAGAGATAGAGAGCCATTCGCATTTTACTTAAGATAAGGGGTAATAGGGGATGATGACATAGTTCCGATCATGCAGGATCACCGTATCTCAGCCACGATGCGCTGCATCTGCGGCCAAAGCAATTCCATGTCTCTTACAAGTTTGAACTGCGTACGGCAGCGGTCAAGGTTTTGGCCGGGGCGATGGGTTCGGAAATAGTGATCGCCTTCCAAATAGTCGGTTAAAAAGCGTATCCCGCACTCAAGCGTCATCAGCTTTGCGCCCCAAGGCAGATATTCCTTCTCCACCGCTGTCAGAGCACTGCCTGCTTCTTCAAGAAATCCTTTTGTATAAATTGCAAACAATTCCAGATCAAAATTTACTTTTGAAAGATCCGGCTCATCCTCTGCGCTGTGGTTTGCGCCGAACCGAATCGAGTCTCCATAGTCGTTGAGTGACAGGCCGGGCATTACTGTGTCGAGATCAATAACGCAGATCCCGCGGCCGCTCACCTTATCAATCAAAATATTATTGAGTTTTGTATCGTTGTGCGTTACGCGCAGCGGAAGATCTCCGGCCTCCAAACGATCCATCAATACGGAGCAGTCCTTTTCATGGGCTAGAACGAAGTCAATTTCGGCCTTTACGTCCTTTGCGCGGGAAAGAGTGTCAGCAGCCAGCGCCTTCTGAAAATTGCACAGTCTATCACGGGTATCGTGAAAGCGGGGGATGGTTTCGTGAAGCGTAGAAGCATCGTAGTCGGCAAGGAGCATTTGGAATTTTCCGAAGGTTTTCGCGCTTTCGTAGAACTGTTCCGGTTTCTGCACTGACTGCAGGCAGACGGTCCCCTCAATAAACGGATAAACACGCCAGCAGCCGCCTTGGCTGTCTCGAAAATAGGGAGCGTTTTCCCGTGTGCGCAGCACAGTAAGCGTCTCTCGGGTGGGATCGCCTCCATTTTTACAGATAACTTCCCGCAGGTAATCGGTAACACCGGCAATATTCTCCATAAGGCCGTCCGGATCCCGAAAGGTTTCCGTATTGATTCGCTGAAGAATGTAGCGCAGACATTCGCCGTCTTCCTTTTGAACATAAACACAGAAAGTATCGTTGATGTGTCCCTGCCCATAGCGCAGGGCACCGACGATCTCCCCGCCGAAATCGAATGCGCTCTCGGCCTGCCGAAGCGTTTCTTCGGCCTGACAGCGCGCCATTATTTTCCCTCCCATAAACGATCCGGATACAATCCGGCGGCCGTTTTTTCCGCAATAGCTGCCATAACAGTCGGTTTGTCTTCGCGATACGTTACACCGTACCATTTATCGCAGCTGCGCAGTACCTCAACGGTAGCTTTTTTCTCTGCGATAAGTTCGCTTACGACGCTCGGCAAGAAGTACTCTCCTTTAAGAGGATTCTCCGTAAGCGCCCGATCCAGAAAAGCGCCGAAACGATCGGCTGTCTCTTTCAGAAAGCTTTCCGAAAAACCCCAAAGATTCATAGAAACAATGCTTTCAGGATCCACATCCACCCAGTTTCCGG
>CALWIX010000088.1 GCA_944380825.1 uncultured Clostridia bacterium
CGGACACGAGATCGCAACCATCTTTTCAATAATTTTATGCAGCAGCTGCGCCTGTTCTGTCTCAGCTGCCTTATAATATACCTCCTTGCCGTCTCTGCGGCTGACGATCAGCCCGCTGCTTTTTAACTGGCGCAGATGGTGCGATACGGCTGGGCTGCTCATTCCTACAATCGCTGCCAAGTTGGCCACACACTCCTCACAATGGCAAAGAACCCAGAAAATCCGGATCCGGCTTCGATCGCAAAGCTGTTTAAAAATGTCGGAAACAGTTTGAAAGTCGTCATCTTTTGGCATTTCCTCCAATAGCTCCTTTTCCAAACGCTGCCCGTGATCGTGCGGCAGCCAATGCGTATCCATAAAACCTCTCCTCTCTCATCAAAAATTCGTGTTCCAATGTATTCCGGGGACTGCACCGGCATATTGCCACCGACTGACCAAAGCGGAAATGCCCGTAGGCGCGCCGTATGCCAGCTATTATATAAACGTATTATTTTATCATTATACTATGAAGGATAACTTATCGCAATTTTTTTAGTCCTTTAGTCCAAATAGAAACTCTTTTAGGCCAAATGGAAGCACTTATCAAAAACCTATTGACCATAAAGAAAATGGTTGCTATTATATAAATGAACAATTAAACAATTGTTAAATTGAAAATATAAAATTTATAAGGAGCTGTTTGACATGAAAAAATCTTATAAAATTGAAGTTGACTGTGCAAACTGTGCCAATAAAATGGAAGAAGCCGCCCGGCGCACAAAGGGCGTGAAAGATGCGGTTGTAAATTTCATGACCTTAAAAATGAATGTCGAGTTTGAAGAAGGGCAAGACGCCAAAACGGTGATGCAGCAGGTTCGCCAAAATTGTAAAAAAATAGAGGACGACTGCGAAATTTATATCTGAATATTTATCAAAAAAGCACCCACTGCCGATATGCAGATGGTGCTTTTAAAGCAGCAAATATATGATTATATGATTATGTGTTCCTATAAAATCCAGCGAGAGGAAGAAAGGGTATGACGAAGAAACAGAAAAAAATGCTTCTACGCATTTTGGTGGCGGCTGCGCTGCTTGTTGTGCTGCATTTTGTTGCGGCGGACGGCTGGTTACGGTTTGCGCTTTACATGGTGCCATATCTTGTGATTGGGTATGACATTCTTATCAAAGCGGGTAAAGGGATTAAAAACCGGCAGATTTTTGACGAAAGCTTTCTGATGGCAATCGCCACCGTAGGAGCGATTGCGCTGGCGCTTTATGAGAAAAGCGGCGATTATACCGAGGCCATCGCGGTTATGCTCTTCTATCAAATCGGCGAGTTATTCCAGAGTTACGCCGTAGGTAAGAGCCGCCGGAATATCAGCGAGTTAATGGACATTCGTCCCGACTACGCCAACGTGGAACGCGACGGAAAGCTGGAAAAGATCGATCCGGATGAAGTGGCCGTCGGGACCGTCATCGTAGCGCAGCCCGGCGAAAAGGTGCCTATCGACGGCGTAGTAGTGGAAGGAGAATCAAGTCTGAATACGGCCGCGCTCACTGGTGAAAGTTTGCCGCGGGACGTTAAGCCGGACGATGAGATTATCAGCGGCTGCATCAATATGACAGGCGTGCTCAAAATCCGTACCACCAAAGAGTTTGGAGAATCGACTGTTTCAAAGATTTTAGATTTGGTCGAAAATGCAAGCTCCAAAAAATCAAAGTCCGAAAATTTTATTTCCAAGTTTGCGCGCGTTTATACTCCGGCCGTCTGCGCGGCGGCGCTGGCGCTGGCGTTTCTTCCGCCGCTTGTGAGCATGCTGGCGCTGGGACTTGACGCCCAGTGGGATCAGTGGATTTACCGGGCGCTTACTTTTCTGGTAATTTCCTGCCCCTGCGCGCTTGTCATCAGCATTCCGCTTTCGTTCTTTGCAGGAATCGGCGGGGCGAGCAGAGCGGGCGTTTTGGTAAAGGGATCCAACTATCTGGAAACGCTTTCGCAGACGAAGATTGTCATGTTTGATAAAACGGGCACCCTTACCCAAGGCGTCTTTGCGGTAAACGGAATTCACCACAACGAAATGGAAAACGCGAAGCTGATTGAATATGCGGCGCTGGTAGAAAGTTCTTCTTCTCATCCCATCAGCAAGAGCCTTCGGCAGGCCTACGGCAAAGAGATAGATCGCAGTCGTGTAACCGACGTACAGGAGATCAGCGGCAACGGTATCATCGCCAAGGTGGACGGTATAGAAGTTGCCGCCGGCAACAACAAGTTAATGGAACGGTTAGGAATCCGGTACATCAACTGCCACAGCGTCGGAACCATCATCCACATGGCGATCGACGGGAAATATGCGGGCCATATCGTTATCTCCGATACGATAAAGCCCCACGCCCAAGAGGCCATCGCCGCCTTAAAAGCGGCCGGCGTCGATAAAACGGTTATGCTTACCGGGGATATTCGTAAGGCAGCGGATCAAGCAGCTGCAGCGCTGGGGATTGATGAAGTGTTCAGCGAACTACTTCCGGCAGGCAAGGTAGAAAAAGTAGAAGAGGCCATGCAGCACAAGCCCAAGAAAGCAAAATTGGCCTTTGTGGGTGACGGCATTAACGACGCTCCGGTACTGCGCCGCGCCGATATTGGTATTGCCATGGGGGCCATGGGCTCCGATGCCGCGATCGAAGCCGCCGATGTGGTGCTTATGGACGACGATCCTCTCAGTGTATCTAAAGCGATCCGAATTTCCCGCAAATGCCTGCGCATTGTCTATGAAAATATCATTTTTGCCATCGGCATCAAGTTTATCTGCCTGCTGCTCGGTGCTTTGGGAATGGCGAATATGTGGCTTGCTATTTTTGCGGATGTGGGCGTAATGATCCTTGCGGTTCTCAACGCAATCCGCGCGCTGTTTGTGAAAAAGCTTTAAGGAAAGCATAATAGCAGCCGAAGCAAAAACCGGGACGATCTGCCATGCGGATCGTCCCGGTTTTTAATGATAGCAGAAAATTTTTGAAGTGTTATATTTTGGAAGAATGAAAATAGTGACAAACTTTTTTAGAAGTTTAATTTATTTGCCACTAATTGCGAGCTGTCAAAATTCATGTTATAATGTTACCGAATGTTTTAAAATGTCGATTTTGAATAGATTTATTCCATCGGGAGTGAGGCTCATGTCAGATTTTCACAGTTTATTCCAAGGAAGTCTCGACAAGAGAAAGCTGACCATCTATCGCTTGTCAAAAGAATTGAAAATAGACAGATCCACGCTGTATCAGGTGCAGAATGGAAACAGGCTCCCGACGGTACAACATTTCCGTCAGCTTACGGCGTATTTACAGCTTGAGGCCGATGAACAAAAACGATGGCTGGAAGTATGGAAAAAAGAGCGGCTAGGGGCGAAAAACTACCATCTGCATTGTCAAGTGGAAAGGTGCGTACAGGCTCTCGACAGCTATGCCAGTGTGCAGAAACCAGTAAGGCAGCAAAAGGAGGAGCTTTCTGCGCAAACCGTATGTGTACAGGGCGAGGACGAGGCTGCGGCGCTTCTGAAAAAGCTGTTTGCCGCCTGTGTTTTGTCAGGCAGGCGGGAAATTCTGGATATTCACCTGCCCCCGGCGTTTTTTGTGGCGTGCAGCAAAGAAACGATAGATGCCGCCGAGGGAAAAGGAAAGCTCTGCGTGCGTCATTTGTTTTCGCTTCCTCTTCGGCAAAGAGAAGAGGAACAGGAGCCTTTCTTTCTTCCGGAAGAGCTCGGCTGTATTTTGGGAATTTTTTTCCTGCCTAAAAAGGGACTGGAATATACGCCTTATTTTTATTACGCAGACGAGGGCTGGGGAGGCACGTTGTTTCCCTATTATGCGATAAGCGGACAATGGGTGTTTCTGCTGAGTGCCGATTGTGAAAAGGCTGTATATTTGCCGGATCCACAGGCAGCATGTGCTTACAGGGAGCAGTTCGAGCGGTCCATCAGCCGCGCGGCACCTCTGTTCCGTTCTTATGGAAATCCTATTTTAGCCATGAGCGATACTTTCGGCGATAAGATGCAGCCTCATAGAGAGGCGGTCTCCGTTCATTTTTTTCACCAGCCGTGCTTGATGATGCATATGGATTTGCCCATCGCTCGCCGCACGATCCACCCGGATTATCCAAACGGGAACAAGGTGGTAGAGATGGCGCTGCAATATTATGTAGAGAGACAGGTCTATGGCCAGCAGTATTATAATTTTTTTACCCGCGGCGGGGTAGCCGCTTTTTTGCGGGATGGAAAGATGCGGGAATTCCCCGATTCTCTCGTATGTCCAATCCCCAAGGAGGATCGGCGTACGCTCATCGGTCGCCTGCGGGATTTTGCAAAGGCTGGCGGCAACGTCTACTGTGTGGATGAAAAGCTGGTGCCTGTGCCGGAGCATGTGCTTATTGACGTGTGTTTTGGCGAGCAGATTCTTTTTTCGAAAAGCGAGCCGGAAACATTGCGGTATCTCGCCATTTCAGAACAGGGATTGGTAGCCGGTTTTCTGGATTATTTTCGTTCTCTTCCCACAACGCCGGGCGTTTTAGGCCGGGAAGAGAGCGCAGCGATTCTTGATAGCCTTCTCGCGCAGTGCGGTTAAGGGGAATAGGAGGAAAGCATGATTCGATTTGGTATATTAGACAGCGACAGCCGATACGCGCAAAGGCTGGCTGAATTTTTCACGGCGCGCTTTGGCAGTCAAGTGGAGCCTTATGTGTTTCGCGACGCTGGCCTGCTTGTGGAGCATCTCAAGAAGAATCGTCTGGATCTAGTGCTTGCCAGCACACAGCTGCTGCCGGATCCGGGGCAGGTGTCGCAGTATGCGCCGGTATATTATCTTTCAGAAGATCCCGATGCAGAGCAGATCAAGGGATGCGGCGCTGTGTTTCGTTATCAGCGGGGCGAAGCGCTGCTGCGGTGTCTGAAAGGGCTTGTGGCCCAGCAGGATACGCGCAGTGTAACCTTTTCCTCCTCGCAAAGGGGGCGTGTGTTTACGTTTGCAGGTGCCGGCGGAGGAATGGGCTGCACCACGGCCGCGATAGGCTGTGCGGCTGCTTTTGCGGCCGAGGGCAGAAAAACGATGTATTTATGTTTACAAAATAATGGCTATGTGGGCGGCTGTCTGCCCCGTGGAGGCGCAGGCAATATGTATCGCGTGTTATATGAGGTGAAAATGTACCTAAGTGACCGTGAGCGCCGCGGAAATTTTTCTTCCGTGTTGGAAGGAATGCTCAAATACGATCCGCAGATTGGTATATATTACTACGATGCCTCTCCCCAGCCGCTGGAGGCTGCCAGCATGAAACAAGAAGAGCTGCAGCAGATTCTCACATCAGCCGCGGGACTGGCTGATGTGGTGGTAGCGGATATGGACAGTGTTTTTTCTCCGCTATTGCAAATGGCCGCGAAGCTTTCAGACCGCGTAGTGCTTGTGAGCGACGGTTCCGAAAGTGGTAATTTCCGCCTTAATCAGATGGCGGGAGCTTTCGCCATGTTCGATGAAATGGAGGGGACGCGCCTTGCACCCAAATGCTCTGTGTTGTATAACCGTTTTGGAAGCGCCTGCACAAGAGCGACGCTCGATTGGAGTTTGCCCGTTTTGGGAATGATTGAGCATTTCAGTGGCGCCGATACTCGTATGATTGTGGAAGAATTGGCAAGACGGCCGTTGTATCGGGCCTTGGATATGCAAGGGGAGGCGTAGATATGACCCAGGAAACGCGTGCCGGTCTGATTAAAAAGCTTGTTGAGGCAGTGCAGCAGCAGCTGAGCCTTGGTAATCTGGAGGATGACGCCCTGCGGCGCGAAATTGACGGGATTCTTGACCGTGCGGCGACGGGGCAGTATCTGTCTATCGATGACAGAGTGTCCATCGTGGCGGATGTTTATGCGCGGTTTCGCGGGTTCGGCCCTCTCGACGCTATCTTGGAGGACGACTCCGTTACGGAGATTATGGTCAATGGACCGGATCATATTTTTATTGAAAAAAAAGGTTCTATTGTGCAGCTGGATCGGACGTTTGAAAAAGAGGAAGATCTCATGCAGGTCATCCGGCGCATTGTACGAATGGCAGGGCGCGAGGTCAATCAATCGTCGCCCATTGTAGATACGCGCCTTCCTGATGGCAGCCGTGTCAACGTGGTGCTCAAACCGGTGGCGCTTAATGGTCCGATTCTGACGATCCGCAAATTCTCGAAAGAGCCCATGACCATGGAACGCCTGATTGGTTATGGTTCTATTACCCCGGAAATCGCCGCATTTTTACAGCGGCTGGTGCAGGCGAGGTATAACATCTTTATTTCGGGAGGCACGGGCAGCGGCAAGACGACCTTTCTCAACGCACTTTCCAACTATATACCGAAGGATGAGCGCGTTATCACCATTGAAGATTCCGCAGAGCTGACCATCGAGGGCGTGAAGAACCTTGTCACCCTCGAAACACGCAACGCCACGGCTTCGGCAGAGAATACGGCGATTACGATCCGCGATTTAATTCGTTCCAGCCTGCGTATGCGCCCCGACCGCATCATCGTCGGCGAGGTGCGCGGCGGCGAAGCGCTGGATATGCTCCAAGCGATGAATACGGGTCACGATGGAAGCCTCTCCACCGGCCATGCCAACTCAGCAGAGGATATGCTCAGCCGTCTGGAGACAATGGTGCTTCAAGGGGCGGAGGCACTGCCGCTTGCAGCTATCCGGCAGCAAATCGGCAGCGCACTGGATATCATTGTGCATCTGGGGCGTATGCGCGACCACTCCCGCAAAACGCTCGTAATCACCGAGGTACTGGGAGTGGATCCCCAAACGGGAATGATACGACTCAATCCGCTGTATGAATTCCGGGAGGATCGCGCCCAGTCGACGCTCCACCATGTGCAGGGACAGCTTGTGCGTACCGGCAATCCGATGGAAAATGTGATGAAATTGCAGATGGCCGGTTTAGAAGCAGCTATTTAACGGAAGGGGGAGGAAGATGGCCGGAAAACAGAAAAAGAAAAAACAAAAAGCACCGCCTGCACCGGCGGTGCTGCCCAATCCTTTGAAAACGGAGATGCCCAATTACATCACCTATAAAATGTCTTTTTGGGAGACGCTGTTGGCGGCAGTGGCCGCATTTGCTGCGGGAGGAATTTGCAGCCAAGTATTTTACGGCGGTCTGTTCTTGAAGGACGGCGAGCCTACGACGCTCACCTATCTAAGTGCTGTATTTTTTATTTTAGGAGTAGGAGGTGCGGCGGTCGCGCTGTTTCTGCCGGTGCGGCAGGATCAACTGCGAAAGAAACGCCAAAGCGCGCTTAAGATTCAATTTCGAGATATGCTCGAATCCATCACGGCGACGCTGGCAGCGGGAGGCACCGTGTATCAGGCATTTGAGAGCGCTTACGGTGACGTTTGCCTGCAATACGGGAAAGAGAGCGATCTGGCTCGGGAACTGGAGCAGTTTTTACAGGCCCCCCAGAGCGGCGTAAAGCTGGAGGAGATGCTGCAGGATTTTGCTGCCCGCAGCGGCTGTGAAGATATTGAGAGTTTCAGCAGTGTGTTCAGTGTCTGTTACGCCACAGGCGGCAATATGCGCGACGTGATGCGCCGAACCCACAGTATTATTACGGACAAAATGGCCATTTCTGCCGAGATTGAAACAAAAATCACCTCCAACCGGCTGGAACTCAACGTCATTACGGCGGCTCCCATCTTTTTGGTACTTATGCTCCGTTTTACCAACGAGAGTTTTGCCGAAAAGTTTGCCACACCCGGCGGTGTTTTGGCCATGACGGTGGCGATTGGCATTTTCGTCTTTGCCGCGTGGTGGGGACGGAAGATTATGGATGTCAGGGGGTGAGCATATGTTTTTGGTGCAGATGCTTCTGCTCATCTTAGGCAGTGCCGTAGGAATTTTTTATATTGTGATGCTCATCCGTGGCGGAAAATATTCCTCTATGGCCGAGCAGATGGATAAAGAAACTTTCAGCAACAAGGATTTTTGCGGTGCAGGGTTTGCGATGCACAAAATAAAGCTTTTTGCTATGCGCGGAAAGCGCGCGAAAAACCTGCGCACGCAGGCAGAACTGATCTACGGAGAGATGTACTGCGAATATTACGCACAGCTCTACCATGCCCGCGCCATCTCCGTTACGACGATGCTGGCGGCGTTTGTGCTTTTGGCGGCGGCGCTTGTTTCGGCGCTTTGGGCGGATATGCTGGTGCCGACAGTGCTGGGGGGCGGAATCCTGTGCGCAGCGATGTGGATAGATCAGATAGGGGAGATGAAAAAGACGCTCGATAAGCGCCGGGAAGCGTGTGTGGAGGAATTTCCGAACGTGATCTCTAAGCTGGCGCTGCTTTTCGGTTCTGGTATGATCCTCTATGACGCGTGGTCAGAGATCGCTAAAAGCCGCGAGGGCCCAATCTACGAATTGATGCGCCGCTCCTGCCAAGACGTCGAAAACGGCATGAGCGAGAGCGACGCCTACTACCGGTTTGGCCTTTTGTCAGACAGCCAAGAGATCCGCAAGTTTTCCAGTATGCTGGTACAGACGCTGGAAAGGGGCGGCGGTGAGATCACTGGCTTTTTAATGCAGCAGTCGAAAGAGCTTTGGGAACTCAAGAGACAGCGGATGCTGCAAAAAGGAGACGAGGCCGCCACAAAGCTGATTGTTCCCACCACGCTGATGCTCGTGGGAATTTTAATCATCATTTTGTCCGCTGTAGCAATGAGTATGACGGGCGCGCTGTGATTTATCCTCGCTCAAGCGGGATAAAGATAAAGTATTTCAGAAAGACAGGAGGGTCTATTTATGATGGGAATGTTAAACCGTGCCGCGGTGCGTGCAAAAGCAAAGCTGATGCAGTGGCAGCAGGAGGAACAGGGGATGGAGATCATCCAAGTTCTGGTATTACTGGCCATCGGCCTTGGTCTTGTGGCCGTGTTTATCGCGTTCCGTGATCAGATCATGGGTGCGGTAAGCGAGCAGGTCGACAACTTTATGAATACCTTTACGAGCTGATCCTGTTTCGATAAAGTCTCCCTCCTTAAGGAGAAGACGGCTTTCAAAGGACACCGGAAAAGCAGCATCCGGCCTCGAAAAGCTTCGGGGCCGGACGTTCGTCCGGTATAAAATGGAGAAAGGCGGGAAAAACGGGATGCCGCTTATAAGTATGCTTATATGGGCGGCCTGCTGCGCAGGAGCGGGGGCTGCCGGAATTTATTGTGTAAAAAACAGCGAGAAAAGCAGAAAGGCGTCGATTTGGGCGGCTGCCGCAGGAGCGATCATGGGCGGGGCGGGAGGATGGTTTGCCTCCATCCGTACGGAGGATTGGCCCGATCGGCTCCGTCTGCTTTTGGTGATGGCGGCGTTTTGCGCAGCAGCGGGAAGCGATCTGTTGCGGCGAAGGATTCCCAACCAAATTCCGCTTTTGCTTTTAGGGTGCTTTGCGTGGTGTACGCTTCTTGATTTTTTTCTGCGGCCGGAGCGTGCCGCAGGACTCCTGTTTGCAGGGGCGCTGGGCGGCGTGGGTATGCTGGCTGTGCTGGGACTGTGCCGGCTGATCAGCCGGGGCGGCATTGGTATGGGGGATATTAAGCTGTTTGCTGCGGCATCGCTGCTTTTGGGGCTGTACGGTGGGATCTGTTCGCTGGCCTTGGCGCAGCTTGCGGCGCTGGTGGCGGCGGTACTCCTTCTTTTGACAAAAAAGGCCACATGGAAGGATTCCATCCCGTTTGCGCCTTTTTTGGCGGCCGGGTTTCTCATTTGTCTGATTCTAGGGACCTATTGATTGTAAGACTGGGGGAAGGAACATGAATCAAAACCAAATAGGGGTTGCCATTTTTTTGGTGCTGCTCATAGCGGTGGGATGGTTTGTCGTGCCGGGAGGAGAAGCATCGCGCACGTCAGAACAGGCTGAATTGCTGGAATCAGCCCGGCAGTACCGCGACAAGGATCTGTACGAAATGTCCGTTCAAACCTACGGACAGGCTATGAAAGAGGGCGCTTCCCAAGAGCTTTACGAAGAACTTTTAGACGTGTACAGTGCATATTATGCCGAAAATCCTACAAGCACCGTTCGTAACAACTACGCCGCGGCCCTTTCGGCAGCGTGTGACGCATATCCGAAGCAGACGGCTTTCTGGGAAAAATACGCCTCCCTTTATGCCGACAGGGAGGAATATACGCAGGTTTGGAAAATAGTACAAGATGCCGCAAAGGCAGGTTCCTCTAGTCAAACGTTGGAGGAGCAGGGCCGGCAGGCGTACTATGCGTACAGCATGGCATATCAGTCGTATGTACAGATTCTGCCCGCCAGCTGGCCGGGCGGCTATATCGTGCGCGACGGAGAGCTGTGGGGCTGCGTTACGGCAGCAGGAGACACGCTGCTCTCGGCCGTGTATCCGGTAGTAGGTCCCCTTTCGGAGCAAGGAGAAACAGCCGTTACAGATGAAAACGGCGATACGTGGCTGTTGGATGACGGCGGCGTTCCTATCGCGCGGTATCCCGGTACAGCGGAGCAGATTGGCTGCCACAGTGAAGGACTCCTTCCCATTCGAATGCAGGGGGAGGACACATGGGGCTATTACAGCGACGACGGCCAGCAGGTGCTCTCTGGCTATCTGCAGGCCGGCAGCTTCCAAGACGGGCTTGCTGCGGTACACATGGAGGACGGCTGGCGCCTTGTGGACGAGCAGGGAATTTCCGACTCGGAGGATGTTTGGGAGGAAATCCGTCTCGATGCGGCGGGGCGTTATGATCAGGATGGCGTGATCCTTGCCAAATCGAACGGCAGCTGGAGAATATATGACGATCGCTGGAAAGCGGTAGAGGGATTTTCCTGCGACGATGTAGATGTACATATCGACGGTGCTATCGCATTTTGCCGCGATGGTCTGTGGGGATTTGTGGACGAAGATGGCAAAGAGATTCTTTCTCCTTCCTATGAAATGGCGCGCAGTTTTTCCGGCGGAGTAGCTGCCGTATGCCGCGACGGCTTGTGGGGATTTATCGATGAAAGCGGTCAAACGGTTATTGAATTTCAATTTACGGATGCCGGCTATTTTTCCCCTTCCGATTTGAGCTGCCCAGTGCAGTTGGAAGAGGGCGGAGCCTACCGTCTCATCCGCTGGGAAGTCGCCCGCTGACGGCAGGATCCGAAAGAAGGAGGGAAGGCCAGTGAAAAAGTTTTTTCAAAGAGAAGACGGCGCTATGATGCTCGACGGAATGATTGCCATGCTCGTCACCATTTTAGTCATGGTGTTCCTAATGAGCCTCGGGTTCCTGTTTTACCAGCAGTGGATTGTTTCCAATGTAGCCAACGACACAGCGTCGCGCGTCGCCCAGAGCTACGCCTATCCCAATACCGATCCGGTTATCGGATATATCGATGTGGAACTGATGGATCATGTATCGCTGTTTCGGTATATGGGAGATGATTTGGAGACGGAAAACGCCGAAAAAGCCGAGAACTACGCGGCGTGGGCACTGCAGCTGAGCAGCCTTGCCTATCCGGTTTCGCCGCCGCAGATAGATGTGCAGGTTTTGTCGGACAGTCTTGCTCGCAGGCATATTGAGGTTACAGTGCAGGCGGAATATAAAATTCCGCTAGGCGGCGCTTTGAAGTATTTTGGACTGAGTGACACCTTTACCTACGAGGCCACGGGATATGGCGTGTGTATGGATCTTTTGGACTATATCCATACGGTGGACACCGTTAAAACGCTGTCGGAAGATACGATCAGCAGTAAATTTTTAGGAACGGTGGATTCTTTTCTGTCAATGCTCGGCAAGCTGAAAGAGCTGGTTACCTAAACGGGAAGGGGCGGAAACTGTGAAAAAATGGAAGAAAAAATGGAGGAAGGGCGCGCGGGGAGCGATTTCGCTGCTTCTTGCGCTGCTGATGCTCCCCTTCTATTCGTTAGCTGCCGTTTTGGTGGAAGCCGGGCGGTACCAAAGTTCTGTGCGTGCTTTGGACGAAGCTCTCGGCTCGAGCGCATTCTCTGTCCTTTCAGATTACGACAGTTACCTTAAGGAGCGGTTTGGCCTTCTAGCCATTTCGCAGGACGGCGATCTTACGGCCTCTGCCAGTGAGTATTTCGGCCGTATGGAACTAACGGATCTGGCTGGGGTTAGTCTCAGTTCTCTGGAGGCGCAGGGCATGTATCCGCTGGCCGACAGCACGGTGCTGCGCCGCCAAGTGATGGAATACAGTAAGCTGACGGTGCCGGCCAATCTGGCGGTGGATGCGCTGGATGTCAACGAGCTGATCGGTAAGCTGGAAAAAGCGACGAAGATGGTTCCTATGCTCGAGTCGCTGTCGGCCGGCTGCGATACGGTCGGTGCCACAGCAGATTCCCTTATTGCGCTTGAGGATTTACAGAAGTCTGCCCAAAAGACGCAGGATGCTATCGAAAAATACCACTCTGCTTTTTCCGAATGGGAGAGCAGTGTCTCCCCGCTTATCAGCCATCTGCAAACGACTCGTCCCTCCGACGAAGACGATGCCAAAAAGTGGGATAAAACACGCGACGATCTGATAGAAGAATCGGAAAAGAAGCAGAAAGATTATCAGAAAGCCATCGAAGATCTCATTTCTAAACTCGATTCGCTGCATGCCGACGTAGGAGATTTGGAGCAGGCCCGCGTCAAGATGGAAAGCAGCATGGCAAATTTTGCCAGCGTCTCAGCTCAGGCCGTTGTCGACATGGATGCTCAGGAGGTAACCGGCGGAAAAGAAGAGCTGGAAGACTGGGAAAAGGCGTATAAAAACGCGGCGGATAATCACTCCGCGATGCAGAGCGCTTTACAGGATGCCAATTCCGGCCAGCAAGAGCGTCTGAAATCTTGCATTGATTCGTTTAAAGCTTCCGATATTGCTGCGGCCAGTTCCCAGCTTCAGCAGTTGCTGACAAGGGTAAACTCCTATAATGCCGCAAGTCTCAGCGCAAGTTCTACTGCGCCCGATGCTTCCACCTATCATGGGGTGGCGGTGGACGGTCTTGCCGATGCCGACGCCATTCAAAAGGCACTGGACGAAGCAGAAGCGGATATGAACGAGTCCGAACCGATGGACTTTATCAACACGCTGATAGATGTGCTTGAAAGCCTTTTTAAAACAAAAACAGTCATCGATCCGGCGCTCAACGGCCGGCTCGATACAAATTACTATACGATTAACTACGGCGGACTTCCCAGCAAGAAGGATCGCGGCAGCGCGTCTCACAAGCTCGAAACGGGTAACGCCGCCGATGAAGAACGGTCGAAGGAATTCCTTTCCCAAATCGATCCCGATTATAACCCGGACGACCCTTACGGTACAGGATCTTCTTTTAACACAAGCCTTGTAGAGAAGATCATGAAAAACGTGGACGATATGCTTGACGCAGCAAAGCGCATCGGCGGAGAAGCCGAATCGCTGCGGGATTTTCTGGAGGCTATTAAAGATTTTGTCGAAGCGGTAACCAGTCTTATTTCCAACACGGTGGCGTTTATGCAGCAAATTGTGGCGCGCGTAGCTGAGCTGGTGGGCGGAGCTATTTACGAGCGGCTGCTGCTCAACGGTTATCTTGCCTATAATGTACCCAACCGCACTACCTACGAGAACGGAAAGTCGCTTACAGGCATGGCGTACAGCGAAGCGGGATTGTCCAATAATCCGCAAGAGGTGCATTTTACCTATCCCGGCAGTGATCTTGTGCAGATTATCAACGCCATCGCTAGCGGCGGCGGCAATACGCAAAAAAGCTTTGACGGCGCGGAGCTGGAGTACATCCTCTGGGGCGTCAATTCCGAAGCGGCGAATCAGGCGATGCAGTTTTCGGCACTGTATTTGATGCGCCTGCTTCTGAATCTGCCGAGTATCTTCACAAACAAAGAGGTCAGCACCCTTGCGGCAGCGGCCAATGTGTTTGCGCCGGTTGTGTATATTGTCTATATTTTTGCAGAGCCGTACATCGACACCCTGCTTTTGGTCAATGAAGAGAAAGTTCCGATTGTCAAGCTTACCCCCTATCTGACCATTGAGGGAATCCCGGATTTGCTCGATAAAGTTCTTAGTCTTTCTCTTCCGGATGATGTGAAAAAGTCGCTGCAACAAGAGGTGGCCGATTTAGAAGGTACGGATCTCTCTAAAAAAGCGTCGTCATCTGCCTCGAAAAATCCGGCGAAAGACTTCTTGAAGGGGATGCTGGATATGGATTACACAGAACATGCGCTCATTATGATGTGTATATTCGGTTCGGATCAAACGTACCTGAAACGGTTGACGGACATTATTCAGACAGAAAGCACCGCCTACCGCCAAAAAAATCAGTCTCTAAGCCAGTCGGTAGGAGGCGTGTCCAGCAGCTTCGATATTGATGAGAGTTATACGGCGCTGCGGGTGGAGGCCTCAGGTTCGCTAGTACAGCTGCTGCCGGTGCCATCTCTTTCTACAAGCAGCCTGTTTGAAACGAAACGGATTATTTATAGGGGGTATTAAACGATGCGGTTTCTGCAAAAAATGGGGCGCGAAGAAAGCGGCTCTGCCGTTATCGAAGCATGTATCGTTGTGCCGCTATTTCTCTTTTTTGTGCTGACGATGTATGGGCTCATTACCGTGTTTATGGCGCAAAACCTCATCGGTCACGCGCTGCTGCAGAGCTCGCAGAGCCTCACGCTGGATGCCTACGCGACCGAACA
>CALWIX010000089.1 GCA_944380825.1 uncultured Clostridia bacterium
AGAACGGTCCCCTGACGCATCTAGATGTACAAATGACAGCGTCGTTTTAAATTCATCCGAAAGCATTAGCCCCCGCGTATCTACACCATGCTGCGTGATAAAATCCCGCAGTGCCCGGCCAAAATTGTCGTTTCCCACTTTACCGATAAATGCAGCTTTTCCGCCAAGTTTGGCGACCGCACACGCAAAATTCGCCGGTCCTCCTCCCGGGTTTCTCTCAAAAATAGGGTTCCCGTTTTCAGAAATTCCCACAGGTGTAAAATCAATTAAAAGTTCGCCGAGCGAAACTACATCAAAAGCCATTTTTTACTCCTTTTTGTTGTATGGGGCTGTGCCCCACTCCCCGACAGGCTCGGGCGCGCTGGGCTGCCGCCCAGCCCCAGGCCCGAATCTATTGCGTTTCCAGCTTTCAGCACATAGTCTGCGCCTTATTCTTGGAAGAAATCCTCTAACTTTGTGTGAATGGGCATCTCATCCGCAACGGAAACAGACAGCTTTGCATCACAAATGGGCAGCTTTATCTCCTGCTCCCCAGCCCCAAGACCGTCTATAATAACATACAGATCTTTTCCTTTGCGTGTATACCAAACGTGCGCCCCGTTTTCGAGATCGTCTTCTTGACGCTCCAGCCAGACCGACGTTCCATAAATTGCCTCGCCATGATCCTTCATCCACGCTCCCAGCGCGCGCAGGCGGCTCTCTTGAATCTCCGGAATCGTGCCGTCGGCACGCGGTCCGATATTGAGCAAAAGGTTTCCGTTTTTGCTCACACAGTCAGCCAGCAGGCAGACAAGCTTCCGTGGGGAGAGCACCGTTTCCGGCCCTTCGTTTTGATTGTACCCAAAAGAAAGTCCCAGCCCGCGGCACATCTCCCACTTTTCTGTAAGCGATTTTGTACCGGTTAGATATTCTGCCGTGCGATAGTCGCACCAATCGACGCTCCAGCGGTCGTTGACTAAACCGTCCGGGACGGTGTTGTAATAATGTGCAAACAGCCACGGCAGATCCTCGCGGCCTTTCTTCGGCCAGCCGATATCGTTCCAAAGGATGCTGGGATGGTAGCGATCTATCAGCTCTGCAGCTTGTTTGAGAGAATAATCTGCGAACTCATAAGTAACGGCATAATAAGAATCGCTGTTATGATCTGTACGCGGATAGGGATACGTCGTCCAGTCATAAAGCCCGGAAAAATAGGTACACATCTTCAGTCCGGCTTGCCGCACCTCTTTGGCAAGATCGCCGACTAGATCACGCTTGGGTCCCATCTTTACAGCATTGTAGTCGGTATATTGAGAAGGATACAGACAGAATCCGTCATGGTGCTTTGTGGTTAAGACAATATACTTCGCTCCTGCTTCCCGGAATAGCTCCGCCCACGCCTTGGGATCCCATTTTTCGCAAGTAAAGCTTTCTGCAAATTTACTGTATGGAAAATCTTTCCCATACGTCTGCTCATGGTAGCGGCGTGCCGGCGAATCCGGAATGCGCAGTGTATTAAGATACCACTCTGCATATGGATTGTGCCGGAACCATTCCTCTGGGGACGGCTCTGCGCCCAGCTCCCATGTCACCTCCGCCCATGCCGGGACGGAATACAGACCCCAGTGAATAAAAATCCCCAACTTGCAGTCGTTATACCAGCTTGGAAGCTTATGCCCGCGTACACTTTCCCACGTTTCTTCAAACTTTTTCAATATCGTTTTCCCCTTTCCGATTTTTTGAAAATTGGAATCAAAACTATTATAGTCGATTCATTAGAAAATTTCTATATCAAACAAAGAATCGTCTTAAAAAATCATTTTTTCTCTTTTGTTTTTACATATTTTACTGCTCTTTTCACAAAATAATCCCAGCCGGATAACATAATTACGTTTTCCAAAATAGCAGGAGTTTTCCGGAAATTATTTACTAAGGGGAATTTTTCAATGAAATATTACAGCGATCTGCATCAAATGGTGATGGACGATAACTATGTACGCACATATCTTTTGTCTTTGCCTGTGAATGTACAAATGACCATTCACAACGAAAACGATAAAATGCACACGCGCGATGATTTTCTGCGCTATGCAGCAAAGCTTACCAAAAGATCCAATCCTGTATAAATATCTATTTAGTCTGTTTTGGGGTACAAATCTAAGGACAAATATTCCTGCACAGCATAGAATAAACTATTCTTAATAAAGGAGGTTTTTCTATGCTGCGCGAACAGGGATATAACCGGTGTGCAGCCGTATGCTATGCCTGCGAATGGGCTTACTCCCGTAATGAAAAATTTTATGACTTTGAAAATATTGGCGGCGACTGCGCAAACTTTGTCTCGCAATGTATTTTTGCTGGATGTCATGTGATGAACTTCACAGAAAACGTTGGATGGTATTATCTAAGCACAAAATATCGGGCACCGGCATGGACAAGTATTCGTTATATGTATGATTTCCTTACGACTAATACGGGGGAAGGTCCATATGGGCGCGAGGTTCCTTTATCGGAGCTTGAGATCGGCGATGTGATCCAGCTCGCGGGCGAGGACGGCGTTTACTACCACACCGGACTGGTAACGTGCGCTTCCCACGGCAAAATTCTTATCACCGCACACAGCACCGACGTTTATATGCGGCCGCTCAACACGTATTCTTTCTCGGCCGTTCGTGGAATCCATATTTTAGGTTCCCGCCGAGAAACAGCGCCACGGCAAAATCCTTTAGTGGCCGATACCGGTACTACACAGGATGCAGGCTAAAAGGCACCATCCTTGTTTAATTATTAGAAAAACGATTACTTTTTGTATAAAACCACTTCCTTTTTTCGGCTTTGCATGATATAATATCCACACAGCAGTTGCAGCGCTCGTGACAGATGCATAGATATTCTTAAAGTATATCAGATTTTATCCTTGTGCTGTAAATTTAAAGAAGAGTATTTTGTAAATTCCAGCGAGGTGGTTTTATGAAGGGGCTGTCTATTGCCGCTTTTGTATTGGGGATTATTACAACGCTGTGTGCAACTGCGCTTACAGTGATCAGCGTTATCCGTATGAACCGGAATTAATTTCCAACTATGTTTTTCTTTGTTATGCAAAAAATAAGGATCCCAGAAAACATCTGGGATCCTTATTTTTTTACAGGAGGTTCTCCTATTATGTGCCCTATTTCAGACACTCAAAATTCTTTCTTTCAGACAAATCGAGACGATGGTACAAAAAAGAAAAAACAGTCTCCTAGCGGTGATCCGCCGTGTACACATGCTTCTAGGGAGTGTCCCGGGCAATTTCCGGGGATAGAGCTTCACTGCTCCATTCTTTCGAATCGCCCGTCCCCCGCTCCTATGGACGACAACCGGCTCGAACTTTGAATGTCTTGCAGAACTTGTATAACAGCAAAAGAGCGTTCCCAATTTATGGCCCAGCATAGCTTAACTAGCCATGCTGGGCCATATTTGTAGAAGATCAGCTGTCCTCAACATCACAAAGTATCAAAGGGGACCGCACAAGACAGCGAATATAATCCGTCGCTTAAGACTCCGGAGTAGAATGGTTGACATCCACCGTCAGCTTCTGGGTGGTCTTGCCTTCAAAGGTGTTGGCGCGCATCACCTCTGTCATGTCGAAGCCCAAGGTATCCTTGAGAGAATCGTTGACAGCTTTCATGGCTCCTACCGTATAACGCGCCACATTTACGGCGCCGCCGTCCGGCTGGCCATCGGAGGATCCGCCATCGATAATGGTAATATTTCCGATCTTGGCCATAGGCTCGGCAACCGCACGGGCAATGTCGGGAAGCTTGTCGATAACCATTTGCAGCTTACCTGCATCATTCATCTTTGCAAGGGCCTCGGCACGCTTTTCCAAAGCCTCGGCTTCAGCCAATCCTTTTTGCCGGATTGCCTCGGCTTCTGCAAGACCTTGGCGCTCGATGATCTCCGCCTGCGCCATACCTTCCTGCTTGATGCGTTCCGCCTGGGCAGCAGCGTCAAGCTTTTTGGCTTCGGCTTCTGCCTGTGCTTTCAGGATGCTTGCTGTCTTCTCCGCTTCGGCTTCGAGTTCTTGTTTGCGTTTGACAGCTTCAGAAGGCTTAATCACGGTTTCTTGAAGTTCAGCCTCTTTGCGCTGCACCTTTTTCTGTGCAAGCTCAATATTCTTTTGCTCAGCGGTAATTTGAATTTGGATTTCTGCCTCACGAACCTCGCGCGCCCTCTGTTCTTTGAGGACGTTAGCATCCATTTCCGCGTTTGTAATATCCTTCTGGGTAATATTCTTCTGAATATCGTAGGCTGCGTCTGCTATAGCCTGGGTTGTCTGACGCTCTTTCTCGTAATTGAGTTTTTTAATGTCGGCATCCTTACGCGCCTCGGCAACACGGGCTTCGGCCTCTAAACGGGCTTGCTCACCAGCACGCTTTGCTTCGGAGGTTTTAATCATACTCTCCTTAATGGCTTCGGCCTGCGCTACCTCCGCGTCGCGTTTCACGGCGGCAATCTGCGGTTTGCTCAATGCATCAAAATAGCCGTTTTGGTCGCTGATACCCTTAATAGTAAATGATTTCAGTTCCAGACCTAATTCAGATAGCTGTTCCTCAGCTACCTCTTTTACACGCTCTGAGAACGTCTTTCTGTCACGATAAAGCTGTTCAGCAGTCATATCGGCGATAATTTCACGCAGGCGTCCTTCGCAGACATCCCTCGCTGTCTCCATAATATGCTGTTTCGTTTCGTCGGCACGGCCACAGTTAAACTGTTCTACAGCCGAACGAATCATTACCTCATCGTTTTTAATTTTTACCACTACGGTACCGTTGGCCTCAATGGGCACAGCGTCGGCCGTCAGGGTACCCTGCATATTGACATCAAAGCTGATATTTTCCAGTGTGATATAGTCGATACGCTGGAAAATTGGAATCACAATCGTGCCTCCACCGGTGACAACCTTTGCTTTGCCAAGACCGGTGACGATAGCCGCCTTATCCGCTGGAACCTTTTTCCATGTGGACAAAATACAAGCCAGAACAACCACTAAAGCAACTAAAATAATTCCTACGGTTCCCATAATTCCTGTTGGCATACTTTTCCCTCCATCTTTTTATTTTTGTGGGGCTGCAGGCTTGACAATGCACGTCTTTCCGTCCTCTGAAACGCGGATTACCTTTACATAAGCGCCGACAGGGATTTTTTCAATTCCTTGTGCTGGAAGCGCGTTGTAGCTAATCTTGCTCCCAATAGAACTCAAAACGGTGATTGTGCCTGCAAAATCCGAGCGAATTTCCATTTTTACAATTCCGGTCCGGCCCTCCAACTGCTCTGCTTTGAGCGCGGAAGAATCATTTTTCTTCAGCGGGAGAATGACAAACCTTCCTAGAAGATACCCTCCCAGCAAAGCGTTCGCCAGAGCAATACAGACAGCCGCGGCATCTGGTATCCTCCCGAAAAAGAGGAGTCCTACCGCCCCAAATATGACGGCGGCAAACGAAAGAGTCATGAGATTGACAGGAAACTTCCCGCCAAAAATCCCGTCCCCATCGACGTCGAAATCGAGGTCCAGCGCCCCCAAAATCCCGTCGAGCGAAAAGCCAATGGCGCCCATCAGCAGATTAAATAGCGGTACCGCTAATCCCACTGCTATGCAGCTATAAAACAGTTTTTCCATAACCCTTTCACCTCTTTTGGAAACATTCGCTGAATTTATCTATATTATACAGGAAACTTTTTGATCCTTCAACTCAAAACTACTCCTTCACGGACGCGCCCGGACGTCACTGGTCTTTGTTCTCATTCCCCTTATAGCCGCAAAGCTTATTTTTGCTCAAAATGAGTAAAAACAGGCAAAATCCGGATTTTTTTATTTTGCAACGATAACGCAAGCTCTATTTTGGGCATTTGCTTTTTTATTTTTTTAAAATTTTTGTTGAAAAAATTTCCATTTTGAAAATTTTTAGATTTTTTATACTTTTTGTAAAATTTTAAATGACAAATAGATAAATTCGGTGTATAATAATAATTACTGGAAAAATGTTCCCATAAAATTGTGGGAACCGGAACCGCCGAGTTTTTATAAAAGGAGAGATTTTCTTTTGAAAAAACGTGTATGCCTGCTGCTAGCTGCCTTCGTTCTTTTGTTTACGGGCTGCATGCAGGGACAAGCTTCCTCGGAAACTTTATTACATGAAAGTTCTACTTTCTCAGAGAGCTCCATAGCAGAGCCGTCTTCGCTGCCCGAAGATCCATCCAAAACGGAATCTTCCTCTTCACCATCGGAAACGGAAAGCGTGACTTCCTCAGAAATGCAGGATTCTTCCGATATACAAACCGTGACGCTCTATATCGGAATGAATGGAAATTTTGTCGGGTATTCTGTGGACTTTGATGGCGATCGCGCAACACTTACCCCCGATTTTCTTATCGAGTCTATTGCCGAGCTTACCGGCTGGGATCTAACCCTTGCTGACGCTGTTTCTACGGGAAAAGGCGGCATGACCGTCTGCTTCAGCAGCCAGTGTTCTTTATTCACCGGTCCGCCGCAGCCGCAGAAGGAGGATTTCTTTGTCTATGATTCCTATCAGCTGGCACAAACCATCCTTGACAGCATTAAATACACTCTACAGTATAATTTTGTAGACCCAATTCTAGGAGATCCGTCTTCTCTGTCGATCTATTATTGCATGGAGGATAATGAGCCGTTAACGCTCGACGCATTGAATATCACTTTCCCGATCGATGAGCCTTATGAGGGATTTCCTCAAGGATAAAATTTAAAGTGTACGCTGTGTATAAATATATTATTTTTTCACAACCTATTCTTACAAGGTTTTCAGTATATTCAAAGTTTCTACACAATTATCTTTTATAATAAAGCCATTGAATCCATTAAGATTACACCTTTCCTGAAACCATCAGGAATTTTGATATTACTTTTTTTCATAGTATCCTCCTCTCTTTAGCAAGCGCGCAGGACATAGTTCCGGCGCGTTTTTGCTATGTGTAAAAAACTTATGTGATTCCTGTCCACAAACCTTGTAAGTTTGTCCTGTTCGTGGTATGATAACTTTGTTATGTCCCAATTTTGTGCGGGATTATAAGAAAAGGAGGCTTTTTCCTATGGCTAGAGAAGTGGAAAGCAATTTAACTAAAGTGGATATGCAGGCGATTGCCGCAGCTTTACAGCAATATGTTATTTCTGCCCAGAGATATTTGGAGCGGCACTCCGATGAGAAAGAAACAACCAAGGAGAGAATCCAGCAGAATATTGAACTGGCGAAATCTGCTCAGCAAAAGTTTTCTTCGTTTGCAAAAGACGTACAGCTTCGCGAAATTCGAATTGCGTATTTCTGCATACACAGTTTCCGTCATCGTCTGAGAGCTCTCGTTGCCGACTCTAGAACACCGGAGAAGGTTCGAACCGGTGCACAGAAGCTTCAGCAGCCCTCTGAGTCCGCATTTATCAAGCTGCATGAAGTTCTTGTTGCTCTGGGAGAAAACCCTGCTAACTACGAATCTTAAGATTTTTAAACAATAGTAACGATAGCTCAGAAACAGTAAGCCCCCTAGGTACTCAATGTGTACTTAGGGGGCTTTAATATTCTGTATGGGAGAAGTAGGAGAATATGCGTTTTTGCATATTCTCCTATGGCGATAATGCTTTTCCAAGAGGTAAATGCACGGAATTTTATGTCCGAGACTTAAAAACAGTCTATTTACATTTACAAATATGCTAATATTACAGTAAGCTTTGAGGAGCCATGCGTTATTTAGATTAGAAGTTTAATATTCCTCAGGCTCTCCAAGCCAATTTCCTTCGGCATCAACATCTACACACCATTTGTTTCCGTCCACACCTATAAAAACCACTTGTGCGCCGGTTCCGTCAGCAAGAGGCCATACAAGAACCACTTCGTAGCCTTGCAAAGAGCCCTCGGTAAGAAGCTGTCCGTTTTCGTCCAGAAGGAAGAAAAAGCTTTCGTCCAAGACGCTGTTATAATCATAATAAGTAAAAATACCATCAATACACTTGATGCTTTGGGGAGTATATGGCCACGCGTTTGTTGTAACAGGGATGGTATTTGCTGTGCCGGATTCTATCACCATCATATAAAGCCTATCGTGATCTGTCCTTGGATAATAGAAATGGATCTGCAAATCATCTTCCATTTGGAAGATCTTGGGCTCAAAAGAAGTGACGCTGTAATATGCATATTTAACGACTGTATTTCCCTGCAAATCGATCACTTCAGAACAATCTCCACAATTAATCACCGCATAGTTTCCTTGGAAGTCACTCGGCATTTTCCATGCGGACAATGTGGATGGATCCTCTTCAAAAGCATCCAGCTGTGCTTCGTCAATCCAGCCTTTTTCGTGCCATTGCCCCACTAGGCTGCCCTGGGTATCGATATAGCCGTAATACGTCTTGACACTGTCCCATGAGTTCTCGGTCTTCTGGACCCACATACGCTCGCTGCTCCACGCTCCATGATCATCGTACTCCGATAGATCAAGACCATATACCGGATCGATTCGTCCCTGATCGACCTTCTGCTCGTATTCCCAGTCCACCTCCTGATTAGGCATTTCTTCTGGATCGCTGTTCTGTGCAGATTCGCTGGACTGTGCTTCATTTGACACATAAGAAGATACATCGGGAAAGGTGACAGAAGGCGCGGAAGCAGGCTTTCCTGTACAGGCTGGCAGGGAAATTACCAACATCAGCGAAAGAAACAGGGCAAATGCTTTTTTCATGACAAGATATCTCCTTTTTGTTTTTCTTTATTTTCAAGTAAGATTTGTGACACCGTATAGACCGGCACCGTTTTATTCTGACTCACAGATTCGTAAAAGGTATCCAGAAAAGCATTGCTCTCTGGCGTAGTTGCTGCGATGTAAACCCCTTTCGTCCATGTCTCGTCGCCTTTGAGAAAACTTCGGCGGGGCACCTCGCACCGGCATAAATAGGCGGTGAACGACTCCCGCAGTTCTTCCGGGGTCAAGCCGGAAGAAGCGGTTAGAGCATCAAAGAAGCAATTCTGTAAAGCGGTGTACGCAGTAAGAAATTCCTCCGTATCTTCCAGCCGAGTTTCATCGTCATAGAGGATGTGGCCGCTCAGATCAAACTCCCATATGCTCATGAGATAAAAAATCTCTCGCAAAGTCATCCCCTCTTCCGCCAGCAGGCGGGAAAGATCCCTGTAAAAATACCGGCTTAGGGTAAGACATACCGGCGGTTTGAGCGACTTTCGCAGCTGTGCCAGATCGTCATCGCTTTTGGCCTTCACATCCAGTCCATAGGATGCGGCATAATTGGCCCAAAAATCGTCCGGTGTGACCTGGATGAGCTCGATAGCATAAAGCAGGTTTAGAAGCTCCCATTGCTCCTCTTCGCTCTGGCAGTTGAAAAAGTCGAACACTGTTTCTATGTAAGGCTGCTGACTTAGACGAGGCACCTCGATGGGCTGCTTTCCGCGCAGCAGGGCTGGAAACGTTAAACTGTCCAGATAGCCTATCATGCTTTTGTAGGTACTGGGGTTGGAGCCATAGAAGGCAGCCGCCAGCCGCTCTGCGGAGGCCTCGATGAACCACGTGCAGTAGAGAGAGTTGATCTCCAGATCCTCCCACTGATAAATAAAGCCATAATTCTGAGAAACACCCAGCGCCTCCTGCATAGGTGCAGCCATATTCTGCAGAAGGTGCTCCACCTCGTGGGTAACGGTCTTATGGGCCGCCATCTCATCTCCTGTGAGGGTGACCATCCCGTCGGCGCCGGAGGGCCGCACCTGCATCATAGCACCTGAGATATAAGAGGCATTGGCCACGGTGCCTCCTTGCAAAATTTTCAGATTGGCCAAATTCCAGTCAATGGAGGCCAGCTGTTCCTTGAATTCCACCTGCGCAATCTCCTGGTTGATGGTATCCGCCACAACTTGGCATACCCAGCGGAGATACTCGTCCTCCAGAGGCCGAAACATTCTGCTTTCGATGGAGGACACCGCAAGAAAGGTGTCATTGTTGGCTTTTATATGCTCAAACATTGTCTCACTACTGATGGGCAGGGTGAAAATCATGCTATAATCGGGGGATTCCGTTCGATGTTCCAGCGTCAAATATCGCTTGTATGCCGTCTCAAGCTGGATGATCTCCTCATAGGGATAGGCAGGGATGTTGGCGGCTAAATATTCCTGCATCGTTTGAAGTCCCTCTTCCGACATTTGAATCTTTGCTGCCAAAAGCTCCTGTTCTGTGGCGCTTTCCTGTGTTCCTTCATATCGGGTAAGAACCGTCTCCATAGCAAGCTGCGCTTCGCTTTTGTGCTCCTGTTCTAATTGAGAAACTTGGGGATCGGCAGGAGGCTGTTTTTTTTCGCCGCACGCGGCAAGGGGAAGCAGCAGCGCCATGAACAGCAGCAGGGAAATTCGCCGCTTCATACAGCAGTTCCTCCAACCTGATTCTTTTTCCTGTCACGGACTAGCCAGACGATTTGGTAGATGATTGCGGGGATGCCCAACAGGAAGAACGAGACTAAATAGATTAGAAAACTGATGACAGCCGGCCGGTATTTTCCCTTTCCCTGCCGTTTCCGGCACTTGATCAGCACAACGGTGTGCAAAACAAGGCAAAGCAGAAGCGGAATGATAAGCACGGCGGGGGCAATAAGCAAACAGCTGAGCACAAGCGTAAAAACATAGGGACCCCAGAAGGGGAAAGTCTTGATAATCTTCCACAGGACATACAGCACACCCATGAACAGCGTCCCGATAAGTTCAAACAGCGAGCTCCCTTGATCTTGAGATACTTTTTCTGTCGTCACATACTCATTGCCCCATATATCTTTCCTGACTTCACTGCGGGCGATGACATTGCCATTTTCGTCCTCATGCTCTACATATTTATCGCCAAATAAGGTTTCCTTTTCTCGGCTGCGGCCAATCGTCCTGCCGTATTCATCCTCATGCTCAGCGTATTTATCTCCCAAAAATCCCTCTTTAAAGGTCGTCTTTTTGTTCATGGATATCTCCCTTTCCATAATATAATAAAATCAGAGCGTACGGTAAATCTGTGCGACTTGGAAATGACTGTTTCCGTTATCCGAATAATGTTAATTCTATCATTGGGGATCCCTCCAAAGGGAACCGCCAACAAAACTGGTATAAAAATCGCCACAAACGGTAAAAAATCCCCCGACCGAAAACACTCGGCCGGGGGATGTAATGGCGGATTGGAATTCTATGCCAGCAGACAGACCACCGCGCTAAAAATTCCATCTTTATATTCCGTTTGATAATCTCCTCCATATTGCTGCGCTAGGTTGGTGAGAATACGAGTCCCAAGTCCTCTGCCCTGCTGAGGCGGCTGCGGTGGAAGCGAGGGAT
>CALWIX010000090.1 GCA_944380825.1 uncultured Clostridia bacterium
CAGCCGAAAAAAGGGAGAACGAGCGCGAATCTGTTGACTACTTTGACGAGATAATCACTCTGCCCCGTGAAAAGAACTCTTCTTACCGGTACGAAGAACGCAGCCTGCGCCGCTGGCGTGCTGCCTATCGACGTTATAAGAAGATGAAAGACGGTGCAGAAAAATACCGTGAAGGTTACCGGCTGATTTTGGTGTGGCTAGAGCTTCAAAAGAATCCGCAGGAAAAAAGCCGCACTCCGCGGGAGATATTTTCTGCCACAAACGGGCAAATTACTGTCCCGTCTTATCGAGAGGCTACAGGTGGCTACGAAGATCTGCGCTACGGCGAGGAATCTGTCTGTGAAGAAAAGATACAGGCTCTTTCTGAAACACTGCAAAGACTGGCAGAATAGTTTTCAACTATTAAAGCCCCCGGTGTGGAAAGTTTTTCCGCGCCGGGGGTTTTCTTTAAAAATATTTTACAATCTACTTGACAAGGAAAGAATTAAGTTGTATTATTGTATTAAGTTATTAGTACAATAATACAAGCGGAGGTGATAAGATGGCATGGGATCTGAAATCCGACAGGCCGATTTATGCACAGCTTATCGAGCAAATCCAACTTCGGATTGTATCGGGAAGCTATCCGCCGGGAGAGAAGCTCCCATCCGTGAGGGATATGGCGGCGGACGCTTCTGTAAATCCGAATACGATGCAGCGTGCGCTCATGGAGCTGGAAAATGAGGGGCTTCTCTATTCGCAGCGTACAAGCGGAAGATTTGTCACGGAGGATGTGGAAAAAATTATGGAAGCGAAAAACAGGCTCGCGATGGATGTAATTGAAGAATTTTTAGAAAAGATGGAGTCATTGGGGTATTCTACAGCGCAGACAGTGGATCTGCTTAAACAGGCAAAGGAGGGGAAAGTATGAATCCAATTTTAGAATGCCGGAATTTAAACAAACATTTTCAAGGAACGATAGCGCTTCAAAATATCAATCTGCAGGTGCCGCGAGGGCGTATTGTGGGACTTTTGGGGCCGAACGGAAGCGGAAAGACAACGCTTATCAAGCTGGCCAACGGCCTTTTGCAGCCGAGCGCAGGACAAATCCTCATAGACGGGATGGCTCCGGGGATTGAGACAAAGCGGATCGTGTCGTACCTTCCTGAGAGGACGTATCTGAGCGAGTGGATGACGGTACGCCAAGTGATCGATTTCTTTGCAGATTTTTACGCCGATTTTAATCGGGATAAGGCGTATGATATGCTGACCCGGCTGGGACTTCAAAGCACGGCGCGGCTGAAAACACTGAGTAAAGGCACAAAGGAAAAGGTGCAGCTTATTTTGGTGATGAGCAGAGAAGCACAGTTGTATTTGCTTGATGAGCCCATTGGTGGAGTGGATCCGGCGGCGCGTGATTACATTCTGCATACAATCATCGGCAACTACAATCCGAATGCTACCGTGATTATCTCTACACATTTAATTTCTGATATTGAAAATGTGCTTGACGATGTGATTTTTATTTCGAGAGGGGAAATCGTGCTTCAATCCAACGTCGATGACATCCGCGAGACGCAGGGGAAGACGGTAGACGCGCTGTTTAGGGAGGTATTTCGATGCTGAGTAAGCTTTTAAAATATGAATGGAAAGCGACGGCCCGGTTTTTTCTGCCGATTTATGGCCTTCTGTTTGCTATGGCGGTGGCCAGCCGTATTTCGTGGCTGTTCTCAGAAGTGGATAACGTTTGGAACCGCGTATTGGAGATAACGCTGCTTATGGGGTATATCTTCATGTTTGGCGGCGTATTTGTAGCTACGTTTCTTGTAATTGCGTATCGGTTTTACAAAAATATGTTTACAGACGAAGGATATCTTACCTTTACGCTGCCTGTTTCTGTTGGAAATCTGCTGACATCGAAGTTGATTATTGCGTTTATTTGGTCCGTTTTCAGCACGATTATCGCTGTCTTTTCAATTGTTATTCTCATGCTCGGATATGTCCAGTTCGACACAATATTCCAGCAGCTTGGAATGGTTTGGGATGAACTTGTACGTGCCATGGCAGAGTATGCTCCGCACAGCTGGCTTATCCTGACAGAGGGGATCCTTTTAGTTATTCTGGCGCTGATAGCGTCGATCCTGCGGATTTTCGCGTCGTTTGCTGTCGGTCAGCTTACCGGAAAGCACAAGGTTCTTCTGGCCATAGGAGCTTATTTTGGATTTGGTGTTGTGGAACAGTTTTTTGGATTGACCGTTCTCATGATTACTCCGTATCTTAATTATCGTGAAGTGTTTCCAGATGCCTATGGAATTGTGACAGGAGAGATTGTTTTATTAGTACTTCTGATAGTGCAGCTTGTTGTTACGGCGATATACGGTGTGGTTACATGGGTCCTTATGAAGCGAAATGTAAATCTCCAGTAAGAGAGGGGTAACAATGAAATGGTTTATAGCGGTACTGCTTACCGGCAGTATAGCAGCTTTGTGTACTACGGGCTGTTCCTCCCTGCCTGCCGCGTCTTTTTCCGAGCAGAGTGAGGCCGCGGAAAGCACAGATAGTGTGAAAATAAACATTATAGGTGCAGAACTTACGCAGGATCAAGAGAAAGCACTCGAGAAATCCGATGAATTTCAAAAATCCGTATCGACTCTCCTCATGAACTATGTGAATCAAGAGATCCAGTGGGAGGAATATTCCGGTCAAATGGAAGAATGGAGGGAAAAACAGCAAGAAAATATCCTTACAGGTTTGGATGCAGTAACCATCACAGAGCAGGAGCGGGAAGAAATCCTGCCTGTGCTGGAAACGGCTCTGGAAAATTTTCTCGCCGCTATTAACGATACGGCAGCGTCTCTAAGGAAGATAGCAGACGAAGAGGGAAGCGCATCTACAATTGCTGTGTTTTCGGGAAAGCTCAGCAATATATTTTCGGCAGTCAAGGATCTTACGGGAACAGTGGGCAATTTTGCGGAAGATCGGCACACAGATGAGAAGGCCATAAAAGAGTTAGAGGAAAAATATTCTGCTCAAATCCCAAGCGATTATCTGCGCTCCCTTGTTTATGGGCAATCCCAGACCGAGAACGCGATGCTGCAAAGTACACCTTCGGAGCACTAAAATATGCATAAGCAGGGGGACGCTGCTTATGCAGCGGCAAACAAACCGAGGCCTGCCTATTTTTGAAGTTAGGCAAAGGATTTTCTCTAATCGAATGATCCTATTCCTTTTCCATTGGGGAGTGGAAAAGACAACGGATCCGGGGCGTGCCCCGGCGGGGAAGGCAGGGGCACGCGCAGGCCATGCTGGGGAATGGGGCGGGAAGACCCATTTTAAGGGCAGAGATCAAAAAAAGAGAGAGTGATTTTTAGAATGTCTTTGCTGCAAATCAATCATCTGCAAAAAATTTATACAACAAGATTTGGAAACACACAGGTACAAGCGCTGAGCGATGTGAATTTTTCTGTGGAAGAAGGTGAATTTGTCGCCATTATGGGGGAATCGGGCTCGGGAAAATCAACGCTGCTGAACATTTTGGCAGGTCTCGATCGCCCTACAAAAGGAGAAGTGATCCTAGGAGAAAAGAACATCGCTCAAATGCCGGATAAAGAGCTTTCCACATTTCGGCGGAAAAATTTGGGTTTTGTATTCCAAGACTTTAATCTGCTCGATACCTTTTCTATCCGGGATAATATCTATCTGCCGCTGGTGCTTTCGCATGAAGGTATCCAAGAGATGGAGCGCCGGCTGGAACCATTGGCAGTGAGGCTGGGGATTGCCGATTTGCTGGAAAAATACCCCTATGAGGTTTCGGGAGGCCAGAAACAGCGCACGGCTGTGGCGCGGGCACTCATTACCGATCCCCAGTTGATTCTGGCTGATGAGCCTACCGGAGCTCTCGACTCTAAATCCTCCGAAGAGCTTCTCAATTTGTTTGAGGGAATTCACCGAAGCGGACAGACCATCCTAATGGTGACACACAGCGTCAAAGCGGCAAGCCGCGCGAGCCGGGTGCTGTTTATTCGGGACGGAGAGATTTTTTACCAGCTTTATCGCGGAGAAATGCAAGGAGAGGAGTTCTTTCAAAAAATTTCAGAAACCATCTCCCAAATCGCTGCGGGAGGTGCCATCCATGAAAAATAAAGGCTTCTTCCTGTCGCTGGGGTGGGAAAACATTCGAAGGAATCGAGTCGTTTATGGACCGTATCTGTTGGCTGGAGCCGTTTGTGTGGGTCTAGTTTATATGATTTCGTCGATTTCTCAGCAGATTTCCGCCACGAATGTGCGATGGGCTGTCTATTTGGAATCGGTACTGAATTTCTGTTGGTGGTCTTGCTGTTTTTTGACGCTGCTCATCCTATTTTATGTCAACAGCTTTGTGATGAAACAGCGGAAACGGGAACTGGGCTTATATGTAGTTTTGGGCATGGAAAAACGTCACATTGCGGCCGTCCTGTTTTGGGAGGTACTTATCAGCGGCATATCCAGCATTCTATGCGGTATATTAGGAGGCATAGCAGTGGGGCAGCTCATGTTCCGCCTGCTTTTATTTTTTACAAAACTTACCCAGCCAATTTCGTTTTTTGCGGCGCCGAAGGCTGTCGTATATGCAGCGGTCTATTTTGGTGCGGTGTATCTATTGCTGTTTCTATATGATTTATATGTACTAGCGAAGACGGATCCCGTATCGCTTCTGCATGCGGATGATATCGGAGAACGAGAGCCGAAAACGCGCCATATTCTTACTTTTTTTGGTGTGGTTACGCTGGCCTTGGGTTATGGTTTAGCGTTTTGGGCCGATGCTCCTTCTGATGCGTTGCTTGCTTTTTTTCCGGCGGTCTTACTTGTAATTGCCGCCACCTTCTTGCTGTTCACTTCAGGAAGCATAGCGCTGCTCAAGCGTTTGAAAAAAGAAAAAGGCTTTTACTATCAGCCGAAAAATTTTATTTCCGTTTCCGGCTTACTGTATCGCATGAAGCAGAACGCTGTAGGGCTTGCGTCAATCTGTATCCTATCCACCTGTGTGTTGGTGACGCTCTCCACAACGCTGTGCATCAATATAGGCGAGGAATCGTCCTTGCAGGAGAGGTATCCTCAAGAGATACACTTGGTTTTCAATGGTTCTGCGCAGAAAAATGAGGCCGCGATAAAGGCGGTGGAGCAGCTTGCCGAAAGCAGTGGAAGCGTCTTAGAAAACAGTCATTCGTTTTCGTGGGCAGCAATCTATTCGTGCCGGGAAGGGGATAGTATCCCGCTGGAAACAGAAAGTGCCAGCACCTATCTGCGGATTGTGCCAATAGACGATTTTCAGGCTGCGGGGGGTGTTTCGACCGCGCTGCATTCCGGAGAAATTTTGCTGTATCAGGACGGCGGTGCTCCTGTAGGCGATACCCTTACCATAGATGGAGAAACGTTGTGTGTGCGAGAGAAAGTGATCGCTCCCAAGCTGCTGCGCGGCGGAAATGGGATGGGAGAGAGTTTCCTTGCCGCAGTGACGCAGGAAGATTTTTCAAGGCTCGTGTCCAAATGGGAAACAGGGCTGGGGGAGAAGCTTGTCCGGTACGACTGGTATTTCGATTTAGGCGGAGAGGAAACGGCGCAGGAAAAATTCCTTACCAATCTTCCAAGCGTGGCAGATACTTATGGAACGCTGCGTACCTATGAAAGCAGAGAAGAAGCGCGCGGCGAATTTTACGCCCTTAACGGAAGCCTTTTGTTTATTGGCATTTTCTTTGTTCTTCTATTTCTGCTTGCTACGGTTTTGCTTCTCTATTATAAACAAATCACCGAAGGATACGACGATAGACGGCGGTTTAGAATCCTATCGGAAGTAGGACTGAGTCGTATGGAATCGCGTGCTGCTATACGCCGCCAAACGCTTCTCATGTTTTTTCTGCCGCTTGGTGCGGCAGTGATTCATATTGCAGCGGCATTCCGAGCACTGTGCGGAATATTGACGCTGTTTCAACTGTATGATACAGCCCTTTTCCTTTTGTGTACGACGGGGTCAGCGGTCGTGTTCGGCCTGTTTTATTTCGTTGTGTATAGGCTGACGGCGCGTGCTTACCTGCGCATTGTGCAACCGTCTATACGAGAAAAGTAAGTATAATTTCACGAAAAATCAGAGAAAATAGAGCGGTTTTTTAGAAATATCACTTGTCAGAAGGAGTGGAAAATGCTATAATGGAGAAAATCAATGCATTCCAGCATGATTATTCTGTATGCCTGCGGATCGGAGCTATTTAGCCGATCTAGTGTGGCTGCATTCTCTGAAAGGGGTATTTTCTCATGGATATTACCATCTGCGTAGGCAGCTCTTGCCATTTAAAAGGCTCCCGTGACATCATCAGCATTTTTGAGCGTCTGGTGGAAAAATACAACCTCAAGGATAAAGTCGAATTGAAAGGTTCGTTCTGTATGGGGGAGTGTACAAATGCCGGCGTGTGCGTCTGTTTGGGAGAGGAACGCTTTAAAGTGATTCCGTCGGAGGCCGCGGAATTTTTTGAAAAAGAGGTCCTGCCAAGGGTTTCGTAACGATTGCGTGTCTGCGGACGGCCCGCGCCTTCCAATAAGCCGGAGGGTGCGGGCCGTTTTTATTTGTCGGAGGCTTTTCGAAAGGTATCCGGCTCGATTCTGATGGAGAAGGATGGTTGGTTATGGGAATTATCGGCTTAAAAAAAGCGAACTGTAAAAACTGCTACAAATGTGTCAAAGTTTGTCCGGTTAAATCGATCAAGGTAGAGAACGAACAAGCGAAGATCATGGACAGATCCTGCGTGCTCTGCGGAACATGTTTGGAAGAATGCCCGCAGGGCGCCAAAACCATTACCAGCGCTGTGGATCGGATCAAGTCGTATCTGAAAAATGGCGACCGCGTGATCATCTCTCTAGCCCCGTCATACTTTGGCTCGTTTGATTTTGAAAGCCCACAGAAATTTGCTGGAGCGATCAAAGCGTTAGGATTTTACGGCGTTTCCGAGACGAGTGAGGGCGCCGCTTATGTTACGGCAGAATATCATAGGCTTATAAAAGAAAACAAGATGAAAAATATTCTCACTACTTGCTGCCCTTCCTTTAATAATCTTGTAGAAAAATATTATCCGGATCTGGTGGATCAGATGGCCCCGGTGGTTTCCCCTATGATCGCCCACGGCCGCCTATTGCGGGAAGCGTATGGTCATGATTGCCGCGTTGTATTTGCGGGACCATGTATCGCAAAGATTGATGAAGCTGACGACATCCGCCACAACAACGAGATCGACGCGGTGCTCACATTTGAGGAGCTGGCCGAGTGGCTCAACAGCGAGGGCGAAAAGGTTGCCGCCGCGCCGCCTGCTTCGTTCCTTAACGGCAGTTCGAAGATTTTGCGAAAATATCCTGTCACAGGTGGTATTCTCGATTCCCTGCGCGCACTGGGCGATACGGGGGACTGGGAAATGCTCAGTGTCAGCGGCAGCGCGGGTTGTATGGATTTGTGCCACTCCTTACAGCGTGGAGAGCTGCACCACTGCTTTATTGAGGTAAATATGTGCCGTGAGGCGTGTATCAATGGGCCTGTCACCGTGCGGGATGGCGTCTCCCGTTTTGCGACGAAGCTGAAAATTAACCGCTACGCTAAGGAAGATTGCGACGGTTATCCCAATATGCCGGAAAGCGTCCCCATGGGCAAAAAATTTGTGGACCGTTCTATCAAAGAGGATATTCCGGATGAGACTACCATCCGTGCCATTCTTGCCAAAATTGGAAAGGAGGGTCCAGAACAAGAGCTCAACTGCGGTTCCTGCGGCTATCCATCCTGCCGTGCCAAGGCTATCGCTGTCTACCAGAACAAAGCCGAGCTGACCATGTGTATCCCCTATATGAAGGAACGTGCGGAATCGCTTTCCAACTATGTTTTGAGCGAGACGCCGAACATCACAATTATCGTGGATGAAGATCTCCAAATTGTCGAATTTAACGCCGCCGCCGAACGCGCATTCCATATCACGCGCCATGAAGCGCTGCAGAAGTGTTTGTATGAGCTAATCGATACGAGCGATTTCCAAACCGTATTTGAGACGCGCCAGTCTACCAAAGAGAAGCGGGTGGAGTATCCGGAATACGGTATTACCACCGAGCAAAGCATTATCTACATAGCAAAGCAAAACCTCGCCATGGGTATTTTCCGGGATGTAACACAGGAGGTAGCGGCGGAGAATAGCCAGTATAAGCTGCGTGTAGAAACAATGGAAATGGCGCAAAAAGTCATTGATAAGCAGATGATTGCCGCCCAGGAGATTGCAAGTCTGTTGGGCGAAACGACCGCCGAGACAAAAGCGACGCTCACGAAGCTGAAAAATATGATTGTGGATGATGGTGATCGCAAATGAAAGTGCATGTCGATATTGCGTACCGCAGCCTGAACCACTATGGAGAAGAGCTTTGCGGCGATAAAGTGAAAATTACGCGTACGGACGATTCCACTATTGCTGTTCTGGCTGACGGCTTAGGCAGCGGAGTAAAAGCAAATATCCTCGCCACCTTGACGAGCACAATTATCTCGACGATGCTTACCGAGGGGGCTCCCATTGAAGAGGCTGTGGAGACTATCACCCGCACGCTTCCGGTATGCAGCGTGCGGAAACTGGCGTATTCCACCTTTACTATCGCTCAAATCCGTGATGATGGCCAGATATACCTAGTAGAATTTGACAATCCTCCCTGCATCTATATCCGTGACGGGAAAATTATCCCTCTCGAGCAAAAACCACGCATGGTAGACGGAAAGAAAATCTATGAAAGCCGGTTCCGGCTGCAGCCGGGCGATATTCTTGCCATGATCAGCGACGGCGTGGTATATGCTGGGGTTGGGCAGGCGCTCAATTTTGGCTGGAACTGGGATAATGTTTCCGCGTGGTTGGCACGCACGACGCAGAAGGAGAAATCCGCACCGCGGCTGGCCAGTTCTCTGGCCGAGGCTGTCAACGATCTATATCTCGACAGGCCGGGCGACGATTCCACCTGCCTGATTATCCGCGCTACACCGCAGAGTGTGGTGAATATGCTCTCCGGTCCACCGGTAGATAAGGCGAACGATAACCGTATGGTGCATGATTTTATCACGTCACCGGGCAAGAAGCTTATCTGCGGCGGTACAAGCGCCAATATTGTCGCACGCGTGCTTAATCGGAAGATTGAAACGGTGCTCGATTACTCCGATCCTACCGTTCCGCCGATTGCGAAGCTTGCGGGGATCGACCTAGTTACCGAAGGCGTATTAACGCTCAGCCGTACGGTCGAGATCCTGCGCGATTACCTCGATCATGATGCAGATGAAGAATATTTCCGCCGCCTGGATGCCCAAAACGGCGCGGCAATGATTGCACAGATCCTTTTAGAGGAGTGCACGGATTTGCGGATGTTTATTGGTAGGGCCATCAATCCGGCACACCAGAATCCCGGCCTGCCTGCTGATTTAAGCATCAAAATGAAACTTTTGGATGCGCTTTGCGAACTGGTCAAGCGTATGGGTAAGCGCGTGGAGAAAATTTATTATTGATCCAAGCGATTGGAGAAGTGAAGGGTAAGCTGCCTTAAAAATTTGCGGTGGGAGTATTCTCCCACCGCTTTTTAAATATGGCGTGTGAAAAAAGCACAAAAAAAGTGTTTTTTTAAAAACGAAGATTTTCATACAGAACTACTGAGATCATGTTGTATATTTTATAAAATGTGATATAATGACTACGGAATAAAAAATACAGCATAAAGTTTCCTCTGCTGCAATGAGCAGTATAAGCTTTGTTGATGGAGGGGAAATTTCTAACTTTTAATGTAGGAAAAAGTTTGGATTGCTAAAAAGAGGGCCTTAAAGCGGATTCTCCAGTAAAGTACAGAGAGAAGTGCTTGGTGCCCAGAAGGATGGTGGATGAATTTGTACTGCACAAGAAACATAACGGATGCTATTTCATGGGTAGGCGGAAGCGATCGCCGGTTGGCGCTCTTTGAGAATCTGTTTCCCATCCCGCGTGGGGTGTCGTATAACTCTTATCTGATTGTGGACGAAAAGACCGCGTTGCTGGATACGGTAGATTCTTCTATTACTCGTCAGTTTCTGGAGAATGTCTATCATGTCCTGGCGGGACGCCCTCTCGATTATCTGATTGTAAATCATATGGAACCCGACCACTGCGCTAATATCGAGGAATTGATGCTGCGGTTCCCGCAGATGAAAGTAGTAGGAAACGCGAAAACAATCAATTTTATCAATCAGTTTTACGATCTTGATCTCGAGGGCCGCACAGTGGTGGTCAAAGAGGGAGATACGCTCTCCTTGGGGGCGCATACGCTGCAGTTCTTCTTTGCTCCGATGGTGCATTGGCCGGAAGTAATGGTGACGTATGAGCAGAAGGAAAAGATCCTGTTTTCGGCGGATGCATTCGGCAGCTTCGGCGCGCTCAACGGCAACGTGTTTAATGATGAGATAGATTTCGACCGCGACTGGCTTTCGGACGCTCGCCGCTACTATACGAATATTGTGGGCAAATACGGTCCCCAGGTACAAGCAGCACTGAAAAAGCTTTCTGCGCTGGAAATCCAAACGATCTGTCCGCTGCATGGCCCTATTTGGCGCAGCAATTTGGGGTATCTGTTAGAAAAGTACAGCAAGTGGAGCACCTACGAGCCGGAGGATAAGACCGTAGCGATCTTTTATGCGTCGATGTATGGCGATACCGAGAACGCGGCGAATATCCTTGCCTGTATGCTGGCAGAAGCCGGTGTGAAAAATATTGCCGTCTACGATGTCTCCAATACCCATGTTTCCACACTTATTGCGGAAACGTTCCGGTGCAGCCATATCGTGCTGGCTGCTCCCACATACAATATGGGAATCTACCCGACGATGCAGAATTTCCTGCATGATATGAAGGCGCTCAACGTACAGAACCGCACCGTTGCGATACTGGAAAACGGTTCGTGGGCTCCGGTGGGTGGAAAGCTTATGCGCGAAGCTCTCGGTGAAATGAAAAACATGGAGATTCTTGCCCCCAGCGTAACGGTAAAGTCTGCGGTAAAATCCGAAAATTTGGAAACGCTTGCCGCCTTGAAGGACGCACTCGTAGAATCTCTCAACAAGTAAAAAGGGAAGATCCCCCTGCATTCCCGCCGGACAGAAAGCCTTTTGGTCTCTGCCGGCGGGGTTTTTGCAAAAGGGACGCTTTTGTGCATGGTTTCCGGTTGTTTCGGGTACACTGGCGGTAAGAAGCAAGGCTTGGCGCGCATTGTTTTTAGAAATGTTTTGCTCTGCCAGACTTTGTCTGGAGGAATAGGATATGGATGCTGTAAACGCTTTAAATCTATCAAAAGAAAAAGAAGAGGGAGGGTTCCGTCTATCCGAATTTTCCCTTCGCGTGCCGGAGGGAGGCGTCTGTGGGCTGCTCGGCCCAAAAAACGCAGGGAAATCGACGGTAATTCGTCTGCTCGCCGGTCTGGAAAAACCGGATGAAGGAATGTGCTCGGTGTTTGGTGTTTCACCGTGGGAGAACCGTCGGGAGGCCCATCGGCTTTGTGGCGTATATGTGGATACGGCGCGTATGTACGGTTATCTGACAGGAATGCAGAATCTGCTGTTTTTCGGAGCCGCTTGCGGAATGGAGCATCCTGTGGCAGAAAAAAGAGCCACAGTGCTGCTGAAAGAACTGGATATTTGGCAGGCCCGCAATATCTGTTTGCGTGAGTATACCCCCGGTATGGCGCGGCGGCTTTCGCTTGCCCGTGCATTGATTCATCGTCCGCGCTTATTGCTGCTCGACGAGCCGGCCTATGGGCTGGATCCCGTCTCGTCGCAGGAGATCAAAGAGTTGGTGCAGACGATCTGTGCCGACGATGGTATAGCGGCAGTATTGTCTACACAGGATCTGGAATATGCCCAAACGTTTTGTAAAAGCCTTTGCATTTTAGAAAATGGCTGTCAGAAGGCCAGCGGTAGTTTTCGTGACCTTTGCACGCGGTTTGAAAAACGGAACCGCGCCTGCATCCGGCTGGCCGAAGGATCGGTTGTTCCACAAGGATTTGTACGCGGCGAAGATGGATTGTTTTATCGGGATTTACAGCAAGAAGATGAAATGCCGAAACTTCTGCATTTGCTGGTAGCTTGCGGTGCGCAAGTATACGAAGCCCGTATTGTCAGGCCGTCACTTCAGGATGTATATGCTAGCTGTATAAACGCAGATGTGTTTGTGGAAAGGGAAAATGGTAATGAAATTTCTTCAGGGAACCAACAAACTTCTGTTTGAGAAGGAGGTTTTGGGCGTTTGGAATGAGCATATGTTCCGGCCTATTCTTCTGGCAATGCCGGCTGTATTTGCAATCGCAGCGCCTGCGTTATTTCTGGGGGTAATTTATATAGCCCCTGCGGAAAGCTTTGCGGGAATTCAGAAATTTTATGAGTTTCTGCCGGGATATGTACAGCACTGCAGCGGGGAGCAGATGACGTATTATCTTTTCTTTAATATTGTATGTCCAATGTTTTTTCTTCTTAATACACTTCTGACGGCAGCTCTTTCATCGTCGGCTCTGTTTGGAGGTGAAAAGGGTGGGGGTACCGAAGAGACGCTGATGCTTACTCCACTTTCAGCCCGTCAAATTTTTCGCATAAAAATAAAATGCAGCTTATTATTTGCATTTCTTTCATCGCTTGTATCGTTTATTGCGCTTGTTATTTTGTCTGCCGTAGCGAGTATTCTGCTAAAAATGTATTTTTTCAGCTCGCTTTGGATTGTAATTTTGTTTGTGCTCACCCCAGCGATTTCCGTGTGGGGAACGCTGTCTATGGCGCTTTTGGCCCGTGTATCAGAAAATGCGGTCTCCTGCGCGCAGCTTTCCGGCTATGCAGCGCTTCCGATCATCCTTCTGTTTACGCTTCAGCTTACAGGGCTGTATCGGCTGGATTTTATAGCGCTGCTGTTGGTCGGAGGGATGGTAGCCGTTGCCGACGGGCTTTTGTGGGGCGCATGTCTGCGTAGATTTTCCCCGGATAAACTTGCGTGGTGAGAAGATTGTGCCTTACGCTTGCTTCCTGACCAAAAATGTATTATAATAGGGAACACAAAAAGAATAAGAAGATTTTACTATGTATGGAGGTTATAAAGATGGATTCTGTTTACACATATAAAACCCATGGAACTTGTTCGCGCCAGATCGAAATTGAGATGGATGGCGATGTGATTAAATCCGTAAAGTTCGACGGTGGATGTAACGGCAACGGCAAAGGGATCGGTTCCCTCGTGCGTGGGATGAAGCCTGACGAAGTGATTGCCCGTTGCAAAGGGATCACCTGCGGCCGCCGGCCTACGTCTTGTCCGGATCAGCTGGCGAAGGCTTTGGAAGAAATGAAACATGCCAAGGAGGATTGATGATTCGATCCTATCCGTTTTAGCATAAGTTTTACAGCGCAAAGAAAGCCCTCGGCTTAAAACGCCGGGGGCTGGATGGGCTGTCGAAGAGGCAAACGCGTTTTCACTCCGGCAGCTAAGCATATTTTGTCCGCAGCAAACGACAGTTATGCAAAAAACTTTATTTTAAACCATTTTTACCTTGCCAATGGGAAGTTTTTGTGTTATGATTAAGAAGTTATGAAGTGCGTTGGAGGTGCATTATGACAGCGGTTGAGCTTATTTTCGGCATTGTGCTTTTGCTTTTTTCAATTGGAATTGTAGTTGTCGTCCTGCTTCAGGAGGGCCATCAGAAGAATATGGGCACAATTACCGGCGGTGCGGATACGTTCCTGTCCCGCAATAAGGCGCGCTCCGTAGACGCTTTTTTGGAGCGCTGGACAAAAGTGATTGCCATCGGTTTCTTTGTGCTTGTCATCGTAATGAATGCGATTATGTTTTTCATGGAAATCTGAATATAAGGCAATCTTCCCCGCTTCTGATGAAGCGGGGTTTTTTCTTATCAAAATAGATAAGGTGCCTGTGCGTTTGCAAATGTATGGTAGATATAAAATTTGGAACAATGAGAAAGAAATTTATTTGGCAACGAAAAGAGGAAATATGAAAAAGTCAAAAAAAGAAATGAAAATTGCAGAGATGCAGGAACGAATCCGGCGGACTGTAGAAAAGATGCCGGGATTGAAAAAGAGGGAATTGATGCGAAGACTGAAGGTGAAAGATCGGGAGATCTTTTATGCTGCTCTAGATGATTTGCGTCGATCGGGGGAAATTTGCGAAAATAAAAGCAAGCAGAAGATAGGTCCTTCCTCAAAAAAGGGAAAAACGGTGCGTGCCGAAATTGTGTCGCTGTCGAAAGGATTTGCCTTTGCGCAGCCCGAGGATGGAGCAAGCGACATTTTTGTACAGGGATACAGCTTGGACGACGTGATGGTAGGAGATATTGTGCGGCTGCGCGGATTAAGGGATTCAGAAAAAGGTCCTTATGCCGAATTGGATTCCATCGAAGAACGAGCACCCCGCGTTTCAGCAGGGACGATTGTGGAGGAAAATGGCGAGATTCGATTTCGCCCGGATCTTCCTGTGCGCTACCGAATGAGCTTAACGAAGGATTCCCTGCGAGTCCGTGTAGGTGACAAGGTGATGGCTGAATTGGTTATGCCGCGCCGTCAAAAGGAATACCGTGCCCGCATTGTCAAGAGGTATGGATCGGCGGAGAACGCCAGTGTTTGTGTGGACGCTATTTTGGAACAGAATGGTATTGCGCCGCAGTTTCCGGAAAGTGTAGTGCAGCAGGCAGATTGTGTCGCGTCGGAAAAAATCGATGAGAATGTGCTCAAAGACAGGCTCGATTTGCGTAAAAGAATGATCTGTACCATTGACGGTGCGGATGCCCGCGATTTGGATGATGCTATATCGGTTACACGAACCAAAACGGGGTACCGACTTGGCGTGCATATTGCCGACGTTTCGCATTATGTTCGAGAGGGAAGCTGTCTGGATGAAGAAGCTCTGCGCCGCGGTACTTCGGTTTATTTCCCCGATCGTGTCGTTCCCATGCTGCCCGCGCAGCTTTCTAACGGCGTTTGTTCGCTCAATGCGGGCGAAGATAAGCTCACGCTCTCCGCCCTTATCGATTTTGACAGCGAAGGCGTTATGCTCTCCTACCGTTTTCGGAAAAGTGTAATACGTTCCCGCGTGCGCGGCGTATATTCGGAAGTCAACAGTATTTTTAGCGGAACTGCGGACAGCGCTTTGAAGAAGAAATATTCTCCCGTGATACGTTCGCTTCATGCGGCGCGAGAACTGGCAAAGCTGCTGGAAAAACGGGCCGCTGCACAGGGAAAGATTGATTTTGAAACAACAGAACCGGAATTTACCCTAGATGACAAGGGAATGTGCGTTGATATGCGTCCTCATCCCCGTGGTGAGGCAGAGGAAATGATCGAGCAGCTGATGATAGCTGCTAACCGTGCTGCCGCAGCACTTGCGCGGGAAAAGGGACTGCCCTTTGTGTATCGTGTGCACGAGCAGCCGTCGAAAGATCGTGTGGACGAGCTTATACGTCTTGCCGGAATGTTGGGCGTTTCGGCCAAGGATCTGGATGGGGCAAACCCAACCCCGGCCGGTTTCGCCGCATTTTTGGAAAAAACCAAGGGAACGAAAGCGGAACAAATCCTTGGTGTTCAAACGCTGCGAACCATGGAAAAAGCTCGCTATTTGCCGGAGCCCAAGGGTCACTTTGGATTAGCGCTGGCTGATTATTGTCATTATACGTCTCCCATTCGCCGATACCCAGATACGGCTGTACACCGTATTTTGTCGGCCTATCTCTCCGGTGTAAGCCCACAGCAGCTGGAAAGCCGATTTTCGTCGTTTGTTCAAAACGCCTCCAAGCAATCTTCGAAACGAGAAATTGTCGCGATGAATGCCGAACGCATGGCGGATGACTGCTTTATGGCAGAGTATATGCGTGCACATATAGGGGAGGAGTTCGATGGAGTGATCAGCGGCGTAACAGCCCGCGGTGTGTTTGTACAGCTTTCCAGCGGTGCTGAAGGATTTGCACCTATTGAAAGTTTTGAGAATGCTCGCTTGCTTTATGATGGAGTATTTGCTTATACCGATGAAGTGACGGGTCGCCAGCTGACGATTGGTCAGCCGCTGCGTATCCTTGTGGCCTCTGCTGATGTTGCGACAGGTCGAGTCGATTTTGTTCCGGTGGACTGGAAAGGATGAGAGAAAGGGATTTTCTCTGGCAGTTGTATAAAATTTGGAATAATTGTCCAACCTACTGACATAATCATTTACTGAAAGGCGGATAGGTTGGTATGGAAAATGTGTTGAGACAAATCGGTCAAGCGGCAGTGCGCGCAGTGGAGAAAAGGCGTGGAGATGAATCTGCGGAAAAGTTTTCGCGCGATATTTTAGAAGAAATGAAAGAGGTGCTGCGGCGCAAAGCATGCAATGAGCGGTGGTTCCAGTTGGAAAGCGATGAGGATTTGGTGGAGGCGTGCGTCTTTGAAAGCCGGGAACTTGAAGCGAGATACCGCTATCTTCTGCGGCAGGCTAAATTGCTAGGATTGCGCGCGCAGTAATAACAAAGTGCGCAGATTTTCTGCACCTTGAAGCCGCCGGAAATTGGAAAAGAGTGGGAGGACCAAAAATGGATCATGTTATCCTTTTGCTGGGGGCTGCTGGAATTTTTGGACTTTTGGTTGTCATTCAGATTGTTACACGCGCCGGACGTCCGGTTCGGCGCGCTGTCGGAGGAATCCTTGCCGGATGGGGAGCGCTGGGTGTAGTAAATCTAACGGGCCTGTATACCGGTGTGACGTTGCCTATCAGCTTTTTGAGCTTAGGTGTGTCGGCAGTGGCGGGAATTCCGGGCGTGACATTACTCCTTCTGTTAAATTTGCTATTGTAATACCCACAAACTGAAATCCTCCGAAATTTTTCGGAGGATTTTATGTTTTTATACTTCCAATATAAACACGATAATGAAAAAATTGGGACATCAAACAAAATTTTAAAAGTAGTTAAAATGGAATTATATTTTGACAGATAAAGAAGATTCAGGTATGATAAAGTAAAATAGGGCAGAAATAGTATCTGCCTGTCAAAGGAGAGAATAAAAATGTTTGAGGGCCGTGTAGCTGTTGTGACAGGTGGGGCAAAGGGAATTGGAAAAACAATTGCCGCCGAATTTCAAAAAGCGGGAGCACAAGTCTGTGTGATTGATCGACTTCCAAACGACTATTTTGTGGGGGATTTGTCAGAGAAATCTGTTTTGGAATCTTTCGCCCAGAAGGTGATCGAAGATTTTGGTCATGTGGATTTTTTAGTCAATAATGCATTGCCTCTGATGAAGGGGATCGATGAATGTACATACGAAGAATTTAACGATGCGCTTCGAGTAGGGGTGACGGCTCCGTTTTATCTGGCAAAGTTGTTTTCTCCCTATTTTGCCAAAGGGGCGTCCATTGTCAACATTTCTTCTTCCAGAGACCGCATGAGCCAGCCTCAAACGGAAAGCTATACTGCTGCAAAGGGAGGCATCTCGGCACTTACCCATGCGCTGGCTGCCAGCTTTGCTGGCCGAGTGCGCGTTAACTCCATTTCGCCGGGATGGATCGATACAAGCTTCATCGTTTACAGCGGACCGGATGCGTATCAACAGCCAGCCGGACGCGTGGGAAATCCGTTGGACATCGCTAATATGGTTTTATATCTCTGTTCTAACAAGGCTGGGTTTATTACCGGAGAAAACATCTGTATCGACGGTGGAATGACACATTTGATGATATACCACAACGATTGCGGCTGGACATTGCAAAGCGAGAGCTGAAAGATTTAAAAGAAAATATCAGAAAAAACAGGAACAGGGATGCCGAAGCATCCCTGTTCCTGCTTTCAGGAGTTTTGGAGAGATCTATATAAAAACATATAATCTCTTTTCTGCGTCAACTCGCTGCACATTCCAAAAGCTGTACAGCTAAAATTGACTACAAAATATGCCTGTTTCTCCCTCATCCGGAAAAGAAACGGACGGAGATAATTCCCTCCCCACACTATCTGAAATGAAGGATGATTTTCCTCTTCCGCCCTCTACCCCGTATTAGGGGATGTATTGAAAAAGGATTACTTTCAGAAGTGGGAACCGGGCGGGGCAAATGGGGGGCTGCTTCAGCCCGGATCCCAAATCTCTGAAAGTAGGCGGCTAAGAGGGAAAAGTAAAAAATTGCCGCCTGTGTGGGGTAGGGAGATCGTCCCAAAGGGGGAGGGACGATCTCCATAAAAGAGGGGGGAGGAGGACATTCAAAGAGGAAATAGGGTATTTCCTCTTGAAAGCGAAAATGAAAACTTAAGTGGATAATACTCCACTATGTATAGTATAAAGTAATTTTATTTTTTTTCCAACAGGAATGTTGCTCAAAATTTTATAAATCTTGTCTAGTTTTTTGATTTTTTTGGAAATCTTTGGATTTTTTGGAAGATCAAGAAATTTCTTAAAAATAGTTCTTAATTGGATTTATAACTTCCGTAAAGTATCTTAGAATATAAGTGTACAAAGTAACTCAAGTTTTAGAACGGGAGGGGAGAGACTATGAGCAGTAAAAGTTATGAAATGGGGATAAGAAAAGGGAACCGTATTCAAGCGAACCTTTTATATGTTACCAGTGCGAGATATGGAAAAGACTGGCATAGCATGCTGCATATGCATTCCTGCGCAGAGCTTTTCTTTGTGATCGGCGGGTACGGCTCATTTCAGGTAGGAGAGGAAGTTCTGCCCATTAAAGCAAACGATTTGATCATAGTCAATCCCCATGTGGAGCATACAGAAACGGGTGCGCCCGATACATCGCTGGAATATATCATATTAGGGATTGACGGGGTGGATTTCAACGTCAAAAATGGAAAAAGCGCCTACTGTAAGTTTAGCGGTGTGGCAGAAAATCCGGAGATCAGCTTCTTTTTGAGAACCATGGTGCGTGAAGCAGAAAACAAAGCGACCAATTATGAAGCCGTCTGTCAAGGAATGCTTGACGCGTTTCTCGCCAAGCTAACACAGTTTCAGACGCTTGTTTTTACGCCGTCTACAGGGCGGCGTGCAAGCCGAGAGTGTGCGCTGGTAAAAAGATATATCGATAACAACTACCAAGAAAATATTACGCTCGATTCTTTAGCAGAAATGACGCATATAAGCAAATATCACCTCGTACATTCTTTCCACCGAGAAAATGGAATTTCTCCCATCACCTATTTAATCAAACGGCGTATTTATGAAAGCAAACATCTTTTGCAAAATACAGATTATACGCTTTCTGAAATTGCCCAAATGCTCGGATTTTCTTCGCAAAGCTATTTTTCCCAAAGCTTTAAACGTCAGGAGATGATGAGCCCCAAAGAGTACCGCAAAAAGAGTAAAAAAGGAGAAGTGGAATTTGAATCGTAAGCTTTTCCAAAACGGCTGATAAAAAACAGGCTGCCACGAAAAAAGAGTGGACAGCCTGTTTTTGTATTTATCTTTGTTAAAACGTTCGGCAATTTAGAAGGTGTGCTCGGAGATGAGATGGTTTTTGATGTCCCAAAGATTCTGAGACAGGTCCACATAATATTCATGCGGATTTTCAAAACGAGTAACTTCTTCCCAAAGGGTATCTACCTGTTTAGCACAGTAGTCTTTGATTTCCTGCAGATCTCGCTGTTTCGAGATGTTTTGCCCGCTTCGGAACAGTTGCTCACGCAGGTTGACGGCGCGGAAATTTTCCACCCATTTGCGTTTCCATATGTGCTCTGGATCGAAAATTTCATAAGGCTTTGAATCGTCGATCGTCTCTCCATGCAGCGTGATCACATCGGCGATGGCCTTGCCGGTCTCACGGTCGAAAAGCCGCCACAAATCCTTGAAGCACGGAGTGGTAATTTTTGAAACGTTCTCACTAATTTTAATTTTGGGGGTAATGGATCCATCTTCCTTTTCCACCCCCACCAGTTTGTAGACGCCGCCGAATACGGGTTCGGAAGAAGAAGTAATCAGCCTCTCTCCCACGCCAAAGCTGTCTACCTTGGCACCCTGGATAAGCATATCGCGGATGATGTATTCGTCAAGAGAATTGGAGGCGCAGATCTTACAGTCCTCGAAGCCGGCCTCATCAAGCATTTTGCGCGCTTTACGCGAGAGATACGTAATATCGCCGCTGTCAATACGGATTCCGGCGGGACGGTATCCCTGTGGTACGATCACCTCATTAAATACTTTAATAGCGTTGGGAATTCCAGATTTGAGGACGTTATAGGTATCTACTAAAAGCGTACAGTTGCTTGGATATTCCTTTGCATAGGCGCGGAACGCCTCCAGTTCGGAATCGAAGAGCTGCACCCAGCTGTGAGCCATTGTTCCGAGGGCAGGCACATGGAATTTTTGATCGCAGATGGTGCAGGCCGTTCCGCAGCAGCCTCCCACATAGGCAGCGCGAGCGCCGTAAACGGCTCCGTCGAAGCCCTGTGCACGCCGAGAACCAAATTCCATTACAGCACGGCCATTTGCCGCACGCGAGATACGGTTTGCCTTTGTGGCGATTAAACTCTGGTGGTTAATGCACAAAAGAACCATCGTTTCGATGAACTGTGCCTGAATCACCGGACCGCGCACAGTTATAATGGGTTCGCCCGGGAAGATCGGGGTGCCTTCCGGCACGGCCCAAACATCACAGCTGAATTTAAAATTTTGTAGGTAAGACAAAAATCCCTCGTCAAAAATTTTTTTGGACCGCAAAAATTCAATGTCCTCATCGGTAAAACGCAGGCGCTCTAAATATTCGACAAGCTGCTCTACGCCACACATGATGGCGAAGCCGCCGCCGTCTGGAATTTTGCGGAAAAACATATCAAAATAGGTAATTTTATCCTCAAACCCATTGGTAAAATAACCATTGGCCATAGTGATTTCATAAAAATCGGTGAGCATGGTCAAATTATGATTGATAGGTACTACTTTATTCTGTGCCATGTTAAAACCTCCTAAGCGGTGTTAAAATTCAATATCAGGCGTAACCTCCACACCGTTTGTCTGCATATTATAGAACGATACCGCATCGATAAAGCCGGAATCGTGGTCGGGCGCGTCGTAAGTGGACGAGAGGGCCATAGGAACAATCACACGAGAAATACGATTTTCGCGGTTAAATCCTGTTTTCAGGCTCAAAGCGAACTGCTGTACGCAGATATCTGTGCAGCATCCTACTACCAAAAAAGTAGAAACCTGCGGATGCTCCGAGAGCCACTGCGCGAAGGCAGGTTCAAGAAATCCGTTTGTGGAATTTTTGGGAATGAGCAAAAAGCTGCCGGCGCGGCTGAGTTCATCGGTGGGAAGACTTTGGGAATCACCAGCGAGACAATGCACCGGATATGCACCAAATTCCGGGCTTTCATAGGTGTGAGTATCCGCAAAAAAGATACAAGGAATTTCCTTTTCCGTGCAGGCGCGCAGCAATCGTTCAATTCCATCTTGAATCGCCAGTGCGTTTGGGCTGGAAAGAGGACCTTCTTTGACAAACCCGTTTACCATGTCCACAATTACAAGGGCAGTGCGATCGGATTCAAGACTGGAGAGGGAAATTTTTTTTAACGAAGATAAAGCATCGTATACCTTCTCTAGAGAGGCGTTTCCGGTACGCATAAAGTTTTCTTTTTGATTCAAAAGCACTTTTAATACCTCCCATTCCATCGCAAAATCCGGAATGTTTTTCTTATTTCTTATTATAACAAGGCTTCCGAAAAATGACAAATTTTTTTCCAAAAAATAATTTTACAAATTATGGTTAAAATAAAAAATCTTTATAAAGATTTTAATACAAATTTATTGCATTTTCAGCACGATATTATTATAATGTAACTATGTGTATGAACTTGCGAAAATGGGTCGTATTCATATTTTTGAAATTTTGCGGGACGACCGTTTTGGGGGTCCGCTCTCCCGTCGCGTAATTACGGGGGCTGCATTATTTTTTACGAATTGGGGAGATGAAACACGTGAGATTACGCAAACAGGCGCTCGGCAACCGCAATCTTGTGGGAGCTAGGGTAGAAATGGCCCGCAAGAGCCAAGGGATGAAGCAGAAAGAACTCCTTGCGCAGCTTCAAGTCAATGGAGTGGATATGAACGCCTCTGGTCTTTCTAAGCTTGAGGGCCAAATCCGTTATGTAACAGATTTCGAACTGGCGGCTCTCGCCAATATTTTAAATGTTTCGGTTGATTGGCTTTTGGGCCGAGACAGTAAGGACTGAAACTTTTACGAACCTTTCAACAGTTAGCGGCTTTTCTTTATTGAAATAGAACTTCCTGCCGTTCGTTTCGAACGGCAGGTTTTTGTTTTCAGAAAGAGAAAAAGTTAAAGCTCAAGGCGATCCAGTATTAAATTGGCAGTTTTCAAGTAAGCTCGTACATGATAAGTGAAAGAATTATTCTGATCCGCTCGGGCGTACAACATACCTGCCCGACGGATAGCGCCGCGCATTTTGCCGTCGAGACGATCGGGGTAGTCCTGGTGGGTAGAGGCTAGACAAACCATAGGATTGCTGAAATTGTCCAAAAAGGTTTCGTTCCAATGGGAAACAGCACCGTGACATGGAAGTTGTAAAAGTCCGGTGTGTCCAAGCTCCATCCAGAAGTAGCGGTGTAACTCTGGACCGCAAACATTCAAGTCTATATCACCGGTTAAAAGGGTACCATACTTTTTACCTCCCGGTAAAAGGCTGAGTTGCTGATTATCAAACATAGGACCATGATACACTACCAGTGAGCACGCATCCGTAGGGCGGCCTGCGCGCCGAGCGAACAGATCGCCGGATTCTTCCCGAAAAGCGGCTCGCTTTTGTGGATTTGATAAAATTTCGGAAAGCTGTGCGGCCGTCATAGTACCGTAGCGTCGAAAAAGTTCCCCTCGGCAGGAAGCCGGTTTCGTGTAAAAAACGAATTTCCATCGAAACTCAGGGACGGAAATTCCGCCGGCACAGCATTGCTTTATGAAAGGGACAATTTCCTGTTGCGGCTGTTCCAGATTGAAAATTTCAGCGGCTTTCGGACTTTCAGGCATCCTATGAAAGAACTCTTCTTTTGAAGAGACAGAATTTTCTGTAGGTTCAGCAGAAGGACAATTTCCCGAAAGATAAACGATATTTTTAACACCATGTTCAAGAAAATAGTGGCAGGGATCCGCTAACAAGCAAAGGAGTTCTTCGTTTTCACTATCTTCTAAGGTGAGGGCAATTTCCAAACGACGCACCGGATCGGTATAAGGAAGAATGATTGTTTTAGGCACGCAGCGTTGGAGAAGGAGCGGAATTCCATTGATATGATCTTCATGAAGGTGCGACAGAAGGAGAAGATCAAACGGTGCGCCTGCAGGAGTAGAAAATCGGTGAATGGCGCGTTCCAATTTCCGGTTGCACTTATCGCGTTCGTTGGATAAACATTTTCGGCAGAGAGAACGTCCGCAATCGTACACAAAGCGGAAGCTTTTTTCCATGCGATGCAGCTCTCCTGTATAAAACAGTCCGTCTCCAACACGATGAAAGCAGAAATGACCGGAAGCTTGCGGTTTCTCCAAACATATCACTTCCCCAATTACAAAATCATTTTCTTTAATTATCCTCGTTTCTATCCTTTTTTTAATTCTTAATTTGAAATAAAATTTGTTTTTTTATTCAAATTTTAAAAACCTTCTTTTATACTCTATTTAATAGAGTATAAATAAGCTTTTATTATATAATGACAAAAACAGATCCAATATTTACAGTTACTACAGTGCTTGTTTTAAATAGATTCGTTATTTATATATTTTACTGAACGTATAGAAAATAAAAAATATTACTAAATAAAAGGGAAATCTGAAAAAGTCTCCAATCGTAATGGGATCGGAGACTTTTCTGTTAAAAAATTAATACAAAACTATCGTCTGCTAAAGAAGGATACAAATCCTTATAACTATGATGGAATAGTAGAAAAAGAAATTGTAAATCTCACACTGAGGTTGAGCGGTTAGAAGTATTTTCATGAGATTTGGAAGAAGGCGCAACATTTTTTTGAAGAGTAAGAATATTTTTTCCATCACGATAATCGTAAGAGACGTTGTCCATCATCTCTTTAACCATAAATATACCTAGTCCCCCTATGTCGCGCGCTTCAGCTGAAAGCGTCACATCCGGATCCATTCTAGACAACGGATCATAAGGTATGCCAGAATCAAGAAATTCTATTGTAACTTGAATAGGCTCCTTTTCTTTATCCACTTGGCAGCGTATTGTTGCCTCACCGCTATCGGGTTCATAGGCATAATGAGCAATATTCACAAAAATTTCCTCTGCGGCAATAGAAACCTGCATCAGGATCTCGGCCGAGCAGTTTACATCGGTAAGCTGATGTTTCAAAAAATCGAGGACAGTATCGAGTTCTTCCACTTTTGCAGGAACTGTGATAGTATTCATAGCTGCACCTTTCTGCCGCTCTCAGCAGAATGGATCTGCATGCGGCCGTTTTCAAATTTAGGAGAGACCGCGATCCGACACAAGTGCTGAGAAAGACATTATCAGCAATATAGCGCGTTACGATCCGGATTTAACATGAAAAATGCACTGACGATCGAAGACAGAAGGCGATGTGTTGATTCCCTCTTGGCGATTCAAAGCCTTTGTATCAAAAGTGTTCCTCTGAAGGTTTATAGCTTGAAACGGCGGCCAGTCCATCTCATCCTCCATCTGATCTTCCTCGGGGAGGGGGGGACGTTTCTTCTTTTTTTCGTTATCCTTTTTTTGAATAAAAACTGTAATTCTTTTCATAAATACGTTCCTTTCCGCTCTGTTTACAAAACCAGATCGGCATAGGGCTCAAAATCAGAGCGAGTAAAGACTTTTCCGGTTTTGACGAACTCGTACCGTATCGCCTGAAGATAATGCTTCATATGCACTTCTCCGCAGGCATCGGGATCGGCAGCGGCAAGAAAAGCCGCGTTAAGGATGCAGTTTTTTATGTTACCGCCCACAAATTCAAAACGTTCGGCAAGAAAATCGATATCCACATCCTCCGCAAGAGGCGTTGTTTTAGGAATGGTAGTGCGCCAAAGCACCTTCCGTGTTTCAATATCCGGGAATTGGAATTCTACAATAAATTTCATGCGGCGGAAAAAGGCTGGATCGATATTATGCTTATAGTTTGTCGCCAGCACCGAAACACCATCATACGCTTCCACTTCTTGCAGCAGGAGTGCCGTTTTGTTGTTGTTAGAAGATTGGTTTGATCCGCCGTCGTCAGAGCGTTTGGCAAACAGGGTATCGCATTCATCGAAGAACAACACCACGTTGCATTTTTTAGCCTCACGAAAAATCATAGAGATAGATTTTTCCGTCTCGCCGACGTATTTATCTACCACCTTGGAAAGATCTACACGGTATAGTTCAAGGTGCATTTCATGAGCGATTACCTGCGCACACATAGACTTACCGGTACCAGGCGCTCCGAACAGCAAAACGGACAGCCCTCGCCCATAAGGATATTTTTTGATGTAATTCCAATCCTCATACACTTTTTTGCGATAAGTAAGCTGATCGCAGGCATTTTTTAAAGCGAGCCGCTGATCGGGATTCATAACGATGTCATCCCAACCGAAGTTAGCGGCGATACGCGTAGCTTTTTGGGTCAGCTCATGGCTCATCTGGTTGTTGCAAGATTGGAACATCGTCGCCCGGCTGATGACGATTTCTTTCGCCATAGCAGAAAGGCTGCGAGCCTGATGAAGTGCGCTCTTGATTTTACCGGGTGTAAACAGAAACTTAGTAGAAAGCTCCATCAAATCCACGTCCGGTCCGAGGGAATAGCCTTGGGAATAATACTTCCAAACCTCCAGCCTCTCGCTGTTATTAGGAGTAGGAAGCTCCAGCTGCGCATAGTCCATAGAGGTCATGTCGCGCATCGGCAGCTTTTCTTTACTGACAGTAAATACTGTCAGCTTTTTTTCTAAAAGTTTTCCGAAGGCCAAATCCATATAGCCGAAGAATTTATCTTTTTCCTCCTCACGGTAACCCAGATTGTCCATGCAGCAGCAAGCGTCCGTCAAAATACATTCGCGTGTTACAGACCACAGCGCCTGATCCACATAATTGAAATCATATACAAACAGCTTGCCGCAGTTAATTATCACGCAGCCGAGAGAGCGTTGTTTACAAAAATGAGCGATAGTAAATTTTCTTCCCGAACCCTCATCGCCATAGAGAGAGAACAACCGGCCGCCATCGTCGTAAGAGATACTCACAGCGTCAAGTATCCCCTGATTGGCGATAAAAGGATCCTCTGTCTCGTCCATACGTGAGAAAAAGCGCTTATAGTTTTCGTCCACCCGCAGCGGATGCGGAGAGAACAGAAAATCGATGAGTCTTTTGTCCGGTGAGAGAAGCGTCGAAAACGGCATAGAATCGTTGACATGCATAGGCAGCACGGCTCGAAGCTGCTCTAATGCCAAAGACATATGTCCATAAGCCTTTGTAATAGAAAACTGACTGCCATAAAAAGCGCGAGCGGCAGATTCAATACTGGGAGCGGAAAGCGCTCCGTTTTGATTGATTACCTGAAATACAGAGGAATAATTTGTTTGCGTAGAAGAGAGAATTGCACAAGCAAAAGCAAACACAGTGAAAGGGGCAAACTCAAGTTTTTGACACAGCGACCACAGAGGCATAGGTGTTTTCTCGATATCCGTTAATGAGGCTCGGTGGTTTACCGAATCAAGCATTTCTTCAATAGATACCTCTGTATTTTCCGGCTCGACAGAGTCATAAGAAAAATCGGCGAAAAGATCGGAAATATCCCCAAGCTCAGAAGGATCTTCTTCTTCGTCCTCCTTCTCCGAAACGGGGTCAGAAGAAGTTTGGCTGGTAGTAAAATCAGACAGATGTTTTTCACATAGATCGCGTGCGATTTCAATATCGGGATATAAAATGTTTTTAAATCCTCCGCCTTCAGCCGCGAAAAGCGTCATTAAAGAGCGAATATAGCTTGAGAGACAGGCATCTACACAGGCGAATAGGCAACGCGTATATTCTTCATAGGAAGAAAAAGGAATTTCCTGCTGCTGTGGTGAAAAAAAACGGCTGATATCCATAGGAGCCTCCTATCCTGCTTAAAATGGGTTAAAAATATATCCCGCACCGCGGATTGTCTGAATAATATCGTTGTGGTTGGGATCCAGTTTTTTTCTAAGATTAGAGATATGTACCATAACCGTGCGGTTATCCCCTAAGCTGTCACTGCCCCAAACGCTTTTGTAAAGTTCGCTGTAAAGAAGAAGCGTATTGGGATTTTGGAGAAAGGTTTCCAAGAGGGAATATTCCGTGGTGGACAGTTCTAAATTTTTTCCATCTCGAATCACCTGATGCCGCACAGTATCCACATCGAAATATTTATAATGGCGAATAGAGCCGCCAGAAGAGTTAGCATTTGCAGATCTTCGTATAACAGCTTCCGCACGTGCAAGTAACTCTTTATAGTTGACAGGTTTTACCATATAATCGTCTCCGCCAGATTTCAAAGCCGCAACAATGGTATCACTGTCGTCAAGGCAACTCATAAAAATGATAGGACAATGGCCAAAACTTCGAATGGTACGGCACAGATCATCGCCCCGTGCATCTGGCAGAACGATATCCAAAAGAATAAGATCATATTCTCCTGTTTTTAAAAGTTTTTCTGCCTGTGCACAGGTCCCGGCAGTATCTGTTAAATATCCTTCTTTCCGGAAATAAATTTGAGTGATTTCGGCAAGATCTTCATCATCCTCAACAATTAAAACACGATATTTAGCAGTAACATTCAAATCGGTCGAACCATCACAGAGAAGATTCGGATTTCCGGGTTCCGTATACTTCATAATTGTTCACTACCATTCGTCGCTGAATTTTCTAAAATGTGTAATTGCAATTCTAAAATAAAGTCGATATAATATTAATAGTAAATTGCTGAAATTTGTTTAAATAAAAATTAGATTTAATAAGGAGGAATGCCGTTTGAATAAGAGCTTTGTGGCTGCAAACGCAGCAATCTTTGTTCTTTGTATTGTCCTGCTTTTAGCAATATGGTTTGATTCCTTATGGATAGCCGTAGTTTCCGGCTTGCTTTTGGCGGCTTTATGCGTATGGTTTGCCGTAGAGCTTTACCACGAAAAACAGCGCGCACAAAAAGAAAGACAGGCTTTTGCAAAAGAAACGCAAAGGCTTCAAGAAGAAAAAAACGAGTGCCGCAAGGCCTGTGTGGAAGAGCAGACACAATTTTATTCTGCTTTTTCTCACAGTGTGAGAATGCCTCTTTCTATCATCAAAGGGTATGCAGAGCTTTTGGCCAGCGGCGACATTATCCAGGAAGATGAGCCCAAATATCTTCAAAAAATTATTGAACGCTGTCAAAGTATTGTGGATTTTTTTCCGAAAATTCAAGAGAATCTAGAGCTCAAAGAGCTGCAAGATGAGATGCGGACACCGCAGGATTTGTTCCATCTTGTGCAGGAATGCACACAGGAGATCAAAAACGGAATGTGCTTCGATAGTATCCGGATCCAAGTGCTTTCGCAGCAGGAGAATTTGATGGTGCTGTGCAAGCCGGAAAGAATCAATGAAATTATTTATAATCTTTTGGAAAATGCTTCTAAGTATATGCAGCGTCCGGGAATTATCACATTTCGCCTATGGAAAGATCTTGGTATGGTGCATATTCATATCCGTGATGATGGTATGGGACTAAGAAAAGAAGAGGCTGCCCGTATTTTTGAAAAGAGCTATCAAGGCTCCAACCAAAAAGGTGGGCGTGGGTATGGCCTATATTGGGTCCAGCAAATCGTTTTGGCCTATGGCGGCAGAATTTGGGCGGAAAGTGATATGGGCAAAGGCATGTCAATTCATATTGTACTTCCAGAATACCGTGAACAGACTGATGAAAGCACAATGCAGTCAGAGGAATGCGTATTCCAAAAGACGGCGTTGTAACAACAGTACATAAAACAAAAGGAGCGTTCCGCTAGTCTTAGGGAAATGCTCCTTTCACGCTTTATGAAGGTTCCATAAAGCGGGGAACGCATCCGGTGAAAATCTCTGGGCGCTTTCCTATATAAAATCAGCTGCTCACACAATATTCAAAATGCTGCTGAAACCAGACATATCTAGTACGCTCATCACCATCTGAGAAACATTCTGCAACGTCATAGATCCTCCTTTAGAAGCAGCAGTTTTTTGGCCGATAAGAAGGACGCGCAGGCCAGCGCTGCTTATGTAAGGAACTTTCTCAAAATTTAAGGTTACATTTTTATCAGCCTGAAACGCTTGGAGCAGCGCTCTTTGAAGCTCAGGTGCAGAGAGCGTATCGATACGTCCTTCCGGAGAAAGGATGATCCCTTGTGGGCTGGTGCTTTTTCCAATGTTCATAATATTACTCCTCATGCATTGTTCCAAAAGATTATATAGTTCGTTATGTAGAAAAATGGGATGCCTTAAAATAGGGCGTCTTTTTTATTTATATAGATTATTATATCATGATCTTTTCTAAAAAGGAAGAGAACGAAGAGAATGTTTTACTGGAAAAGCCAGTAAAACATACTATTAAAATATTTGTTTTTGAAAAATAAGGGTTTATTTTTCGAGTCGTACCATACCGAAGAGAGCGCGGCGATCATCCAGAGCGTATCCGGCAGGCTGAAGCAGTACAGAATTAAGGTCAAGGTAGGCATAGTCGTCTAAATTGCCTTGACTGCCCAGAAAAACAATATTAGCGCGGCTGCGCAAAGGTTTAAACTGCTCTATAAGGAAACGCAGGCGGGAAAGTAAGAGTTCGTCTGGCTCCTGTAAAATAAGAAGAGAAAAGTCATAGACGCTGCCAGTACTGAATACACCGCCAGCATCAAGTTGTTCTTTATTGAGAAGGTTATGTTCAATAAGATAGACATCCCCTGTAACAAACAATCCAACAATCATCTGCACAGCCCTGCGTGTTCCCTTGCAAGCCACCAATTCCGGTAATATCTTCACAAGCTGGCGCAGCTGTGTTTCCTCCAAGAAATTACCGTCAAGATCAAGACCGAGCCATCGCGCAAAAACAGGAAGAAGTGCCGCCGGAGCAGAGTCTGGATCGAGATAACGTGGGATACACTCGATAGTATCCTGCAAATCGGCATACATAGAAGAAAATACCGAAAGGTATCTGTGCAAAAATTCTCCGTTATTTTGGTACACAGCGGGGAAGGTACGCAAAAAATTATCTCCCGGTACAGTGACATTCATATTCGAAATCCGCGCACTGCCGCTGCCTGCCAGCTCAAACC
>CALWIX010000091.1 GCA_944380825.1 uncultured Clostridia bacterium
CTTGCAAATGAATCGAAAATATTGTAAAATAAATACAAGCAATTTAAGAGAAAACGGGAGGTCTTTGGAATGTCTGTAAAGTTTGATGCACAGCACCTGTCTGGTTTTATTGCGGAAAATGAATATAAGGCGATGGCTCCGCAGGTAAAATTAGCCCATGAGCAACTGCAGAGCGGAACGGGCCTTGGCAATGATTTTTTGGGTTGGGTAAAGCTTCCTACCGATTATGATAAGGAAGAATTTGCACGGATCAAAAAAGCGGCGAAAAAGATTCAATCCGATACAGATGTTTTTGTTGTCATAGGCATCGGTGGGTCTTATTTGGGCGCACGTGCGGCAATAGAGTTTTTAAGATCTCCAAACTATAACGCCCTAAAAAAGGACACGCCTGATATTTACTTTGTTGGCAACGGCATCAGTTCTACAGCGCTTAGCGAAGTGCTTTCTATCTGTGAGGGAAAAGACGTCTCTATCAATATGATCTCTAAATCCGGTACTACAACAGAGCCGGCGATTGCGTTCCGTGTGTTCCGCGAGTTTTTGGAGAAGAAATATGGAAAAGACGGTGCCCGCGGTAGAATTTACTGCACCACCGATAAGGCGCGCGGCACACTCAAGCAGCTGGCGGATCGTGAAGGCTACGAAACGTTTGTTGTTCCAGATGATGTGGGTGGCCGGTATTCCGTTTTAACGGCTGTAGGGCTTCTTCCGATTGCCGTTTCTGGAGCTGATATTGATGCGCTGATGCAGGGCGCGGCGGATGCACAGAAAGAATTTGATAACCCGGATCTCTTTACAAACAATTGCTACCAGTATGCGGCCGCCCGTAATATCCTGTACCGCAAGGGCAAGGAGATTGAGATTCTTGTCAGCTATGAGCCAAGCTTTACCATGATGAACGAGTGGTGGAAACAGCTCTATGGCGAGAGCGAAGGAAAAGATGGTAAGGGATTGTTCCCGGCGTCCGTAGTATTCTCCACAGATCTCCACTCGATGGGCCAGTACATTCAGGCAGGACGGCGTTCTTTGTTTGAGACGGTCGTTCTTATCGAAAAAGCAAAACAGGAGATTTATATCGGCAACGATCCCGAGAATGTAGACGGTTTGAATTTCCTTGAAGGAAAATCTATGGCTTACATCAATGAGAAGGCTTTTGAGGGTACAGTGCTTGCTCATACCGACGGTGGTGTACCTAACGCCGTAGTTCGTATTCCGGACTTTTCCGAGAAATCTCTTGGACAAATTATCTATTTCTTCGAGAAGGCATGTGCTATCTCTGGCTATCTGATGGGTGTCAATCCTTTTGATCAGCCGGGAGTAGAAAGCTACAAGAAGAATATGTTTGCGCTTCTAGGTAAACCTGGGTATGAAGAGCAGAAAGCTGCGCTGGAAGCCAGACTAAAAAAATAAATAAGCTTCGCGTTTAAGCTGTCCGCGAAAGGGGACGAGCCTTTCCGGGCAGCTTGAAAATATATCAAAATGCAGGAGGAGTTCCACTATGATAACTCTTTTAATTGGCAAAAAAGGCTCCGGTAAAACAAAAAAGCTCATCGACCACGCAAATGAGGCTGTCGAAAAATCGAACGGCAATGTAGTTGTCATTGAAAAAGGGCTGAAACTCACCTATGATATTTCCCATAACGCAAGGCTTATCGATGTGGATGCTTACGGGATTCAGGGCAAAGATGCTTTGTTTGGATTCCTCAGCGGTATCTGTGCAGGGAACTATGATGTGACGGATATGTTCCTCGATTCTACGCTGAAGATTATCGGTAATGATATGGAAGCTCTTGAGAAGTTCGTGCTGCAGGCTGACGAACTGATGAAAAAAGAGGACGTGAGTTTGACGATCTCTGTTTCTGCAGCGGAGGAAGAGATTCCGGAAAGCATCATGAAGATTACCTCTAAAATCTAAAATGACGCTTTTCTGAGAAATTTGGATGGAAAGGCCCTCATAGGAGCCGGGTGCTCCCAAATGAGGGCTTTTTCATGAAAATCCATAAAATCTGATGTTTTCTCTTGACAAAGGGAAAAACACCCGATATAATAAGAAAATGTAGCGTTGAGGTGAAATCATGATTTTAGATGTAAGAAAAGTTTTTCTTGATAAGAGCGAGTCTCTTCCATTTGATTATCAGATGGATTTATCCTCAACTGACCTCAATGGTGTAAAGCCATTCGTTTCTCCAGTTTCCATAAAAGGGATCGTCCGGCATTTTGAAGGCGCTGCGCAGCTAGAAGCGGAAGTTGGTTTCGATTTTTCGATTCCGTGCGATCGGTGTGCAGAACAAATTGATAAGCATTATAGCTATCATTTTGAGCATCAGTTGGTGCCTTCACTGAATAACGAAGAAAATGATTCTTATATTGAAGTGCAGGATTATCAGTTGGATTTGGACGAACTGATCCGGGCGGATATTCTTTTGGAGTTGCCTACAAAGTTTTTGTGTCGCTCTGATTGTAAGGGGATCTGTCCACAGTGCGGTAAAAATTTGAATGATGGTTCCTGCGGATGTATAAAGCATCAGGTGGATCCTCGTTTGGAGGTTCTTAAAAAACTGATAGATTAGTCTTTTTAATATAAAGGAGGTGCTGAGGATGGCGGTACCAAAGAGAAAGCAGTCCAGTGCAAGACAGAATAAGAGGCGTTCCAACGTATGGAAGCTGAGCGCTCCGGCTCTTATGAGATGCCCGAAGTGCGGCGAATACAAAGCGCCCCACAGAGTGTGCGGAAATTGCGGCTATTACAATGGTCGTGAGGTTGTGAAGAAAGAGGCATAAGTTCAGCTTTCTGAACTCCCGGATAGAGAAGGAGCAATCCTTCTCTATTTTTTTTCAAGGAGGATAGAATGGCGGTAAAAATTATATCGGTGCATCCAGACGGTCCAGCATATGCTGCCGGAATTAAAGCTGGAGAAATGCTCGTTTCTATTAACGGCAACGAAATTGTAGATATTCTTGACTATAGGTTTTACGAGACAAACTCCCATCTTACGATTGAGCTGCAGGATGCAGATAATCAAAAGCGGAAGGTTTCTATCCGTAAGGGAGAGTACGAATCTATTGGGCTGGAATTTGAAACCTATCTAATGGATAAGCAGCATAGCTGCCGTAATCAATGTATTTTCTGTTTTATCGATCAACTTCCCAAAGGAATGAGGGAATCACTTTATTTTAAAGATGATGATTCTAGACTGTCTTTTCTATTTGGAAATTATATTACGCTAACAAACCTCAGCGAGCATGAAATCAACCGTATTATCGAAATGCACATCAGTCCTATCAATGTTTCTGTTCACACAACCAATCCCGAACTGCGCGTTAAGATGATGCATAACCGCTTTGCCGGAGAAGCGCTGAAAATCCTCAAACGTTTTGCACAAGCAGAAATAAAAATTAACTGTCAGCTTGTTTTGTGTCCCGGTATAAATGATGGTAAAGAACTGCGTCGTACCCTTACGGATCTGGGAGAAATGTGTCCTTCTGTCCAAAGCATAGCAGCTGTTCCAGTCGGACTGACTTGTCACAGGGAGAATCTGTTCCCCCTTCGGACATTTCAAAAAGAAGAAGCAGAAGCTGTAATCGATTTGATTCAAGAGTTCGGCGATTCTTTTGCTCGAAAATGGGGGGATCGCATCGTATATCACGCCGATGAATTTTATCAAATTGCCGGACGTCCTATTCCGGATGCGGAATTTTACGGCGACTTTGCACAGTTAGAAAATGGCGTAGGACTCATCGCTTCTCTCAAGCAGGAGTTTTATGACGCCCTTGAAATGGTAAAATTTCCAGTAAGGGCGCGGCATATCAGCTCGGTAACCGGAATGGCCGCGTATCCTTTTCTTTGCGGACTGCTTGACGAACTGCGCAGAAAATGCGATACTGTTAAATGGGATATCTATCCAATTCCAAACGATTTTTTTGGGCATACGATCGATGTAACAGGTCTTGTAACGGGCGGTGATATTATTCGTCGGCTGCGCGGAAAAGATCTGGGAGAAGCCTTGCTTGTGCCCTCAGTGATGCTGCGCCATGAAGGAGATCTGTTTTTGGATGGCGTTTCCGTAGCGGATGTGGAGCGCGAATTGCATATCCCGGTTATCTGTGTCAAAAATGATGGATATGAACTGCTTGGTGCAGTGATAGGGAGTGATAAAATTTGTCAAAACCAGTAGTAGCGATTGTGGGTAGGCCAAACGTGGGGAAATCGACGCTTTTCAATAAGCTTGTTGGAAAGCGTGTATCCATTGTAGACGATACCCCCGGCGTAACACGCGATCGTATTTACGGCGATTGCGAATGGTGCGGCCGTTATTTTTCTTTGGTAGATACCGGCGGTATAGAGCCGGATTCTAAAGATATTATTTTGTCCCAAATGAGGGCACAGGCACAGCTTGCCATCGATTCGGCAGATGTCATTATATTGGTAACCGATCTGCGCTCCGGTCTTGTTGCAACCGATGCAGATGTTGCGGCTATGCTGCAAAAAAGCGGACGTCCTGTGATTCTGTGCGTTAATAAATGCGACAGTCTTGGCGAGCCGTCCCCTGAGTTTTACGAATTTTACAATCTCGGCCTTGGCGATCCTGTACAAGTTTCAGCTGTGCATGGTCATGGCACAGGTGATCTGCTCGACCGTGTTTTAGAAAATCTTCCTGATGAAACGCAGGAGGAAGAGGAGGGTGAGCTCATTAAGGTAGCCGTTATTGGTAAGCCGAATGTAGGAAAATCCTCGCTTATTAACTGTATTACGGGAGAAAACCGGTGTATCGTTTCCGATATTGCGGGTACCACTCGCGATGCAATAGATACCATGGTGGAAAATTCTTACGGTCAATTTTTGTTTATTGATACAGCTGGTATTCGCCGTAAAAATAAGATAGAAGATGCGATTGAAAAATATAGTATCTTGCGTGCACAGATGGCGATTGAACGTGCGGATGTTTGCGTCATTATGATTGACGCGGAAGTGGGATTCACCGAACAGGATTCTAAAGTTGCCGGTATGGCCCATGAGGCGGGAAAAGGCTGTGTGATCGCGATCAATAAGTGGGACGCGATTGAAAAGGATGATCGCACCATGCAGGAATTCCGTAAAAAGCTGGAAAATGACTTCTCATTTATGCCGTATGCGCCGTTTATTTTTATTTCTGCGAAAACGGGCCAGCGTGTGGATCGTTTATTTGAATTGATTAAGCATGTAGCCAGCAGCAACGCGATGCGGATTGCTACCGGTATGCTCAATGATGTGCTGGGACAGGCGATGGCTCGTGTACAGCCACCTACAGATAAGGGCCGCCGCTTAAAAATTTATTATTTAACCCAAGCATCCACCAAGCCCCCAACATTTGTATTTTTTGTTAATTCCGCGGAACTGTTCCATTTTTCTTATCAAAGATATCTGGAAAATCGCATTCGTGAGACATTTGGTATGGAGGGAACCCCTATCCGTTTCGTCATCCGAGAGCGTGGAGAAAAAAACGATAAATAACTAAAGCAGGCAGGGGGAATTTTAGATGACAAATATGATTCCATTTTTGCTGCCGGGCGTTGTTTCGGCGGTTATAGCATATCTGTTGGGTAGTATCAGTTTTTCCATCATTTTCACCCGGCTGTTAGCAAACCATAAAGACATCCGCACCATGGGCAGCGGAAATGCGGGCATGACAAATGTGCTTCGTTCTGTAGGAAAATTGGCGGCTTTTCTGACGTTTATCTGTGATTTTGCGAAAGGCGCTCTTGCCGTTTTGATTGCGCGTACTATTTTCGAGTATGTGTGCACCTCTAATGGATTTCCTCTCTCTTGGGCGCAGTATGGCACCTATCTGGCGGGGCTTGCGGCAATTTTAGGCCACATTTACCCTATTTATTTTGGATTCCGAGGTGGGAAGGGTGTCCTCACCACAGCAGCAATGATGCTGGTGCTCGATTGGCGGGTTTTTCTGTGTACCTTGGTGGTTTTTATAATTGTATTTCTATGCAGTAAAATTGTATCGCTTTCCTCAATTATTGGGGCAGCAAGTTATCCCATATTCACAATTCTGTTACTGTATTTTATGGATTACCGTCAAGGCGAGATTACGGTCGGCGGTATGATATTTGCTTTTATTACAGCAGCTGTAATTGGTGGCATTGTTATAGCAAAACATAAATCAAATATTATTCGTCTGAAAAATGGAGAAGAAAAGAAGATAACGAAATCGATAAAAAAACAAAAATGAGATAAAAACGCCTGTGGTAAAAATACTGCAGGCGTAATTTAATGTACAAAAAAATAGATCCAATTAAAACAAAAAAGAGACTGTCCCTTGAAAGGGATAGTCTCTCGAAACTCTGCTTTTGCTAAGTTTTAGATAGCACGCGTAACCTTACCGGAACGCAGGCAGCGGGTGCAGGCGTAAATACGCTTAGGAGTACCGTTTACAACAGCCTTAACGCGCTTGATGTTCGGCTTCCAAGCCCTGTTAGAACGTCTGTGGGAATGGGAAACCTTAATACCGAAAGCAATATCCTTGCCACAAATTTCGCACTTTGCCATGTGTCTGCACCTCCTTTAAACGACTATTGACGTTTACAACAGTGTTATTCTATCAGATTTTATAAAAAAAAGCAAGTCTTTTTTTCCATTCCTTAAAAATTCTTTTTGAGTCGATTTTTTGTTTTTCACCCCTGTTATGACTAAAGATGCAAGAAAGAACGGCCCGGAGCGAAGTCTTTACAGTTAGAATGGGTATAATATGACGAAAAAATGGTCCTGTTTTTAACAGAAAAGGTTATTTGGATAGTTAAAAAGATAAGACTTTCGTGGTGCAGATAGATCGTTTTGGGCTTTTAGTTTCTTGTTAAATCCTGCTATACCAGTTGCACAAGCCATCTTAGGTTTTGCCAGTATGCTCTTAGTTTGAATAGGGGTTGTAAAATTTTTCAAGGAGTATTATAATAATCAATACAGTATGATGGGGGATTTTGACATTCTTTGGTAGGCCTGTCTCCCAAAGATTCATAAATAAGGAGGCCATTTATGCTTTATCAAGTCATTCAATCCGTCTTAAGCGGTCGGCAGATTTCTGTATGGAGCATTCTGATGCAGGTGTTGGCAGTAGTATTTGTCATAGTCTGTATTCTGCCGCTGCATGAATTCGCCCATGGCTGGATGGCGCAACGGTTGGGAGACAACACTGCAAAGATCCATGGCCGTCTCACACTCAATCCATTGGCAAGCATAGATCCAATGGGTGCGGTGATGATCCTTCTATTTGGATTTGGGTGGGCCAAGCCAGTTCCTGTAGACCCAAGATATTTTAAAAATCCCAAAAGAGGAATGGCACTTACAGCGTTGGCCGGACCTGTGTCGAATATTTTAGCGGCTTTTGTTGGCGCGTTGGTGCTGAATATTCTGGTGTTTTTTGATGTGACGAATATATTGGTTCTGATTTTTTTCAGTTATTATATCCGTATCAATGTTATGCTGGCCGTATTTAATATTCTGCCGATCCCGCCGCTTGACGGTTCCCGGATTTTAGCGGCTTTTTTGCCTGATCGGCTCATGTGGCAGTATTACCGTTACCAGCGCCAGATTGTAATGATTTTGTTCCTTTTGTTGTTGTTAGGTGTACTGGATCGTCCGTTAGGAATTATAGATGATTTTGTAGAATCGGCGGTTTATTGGCTGGCGTCCTTGCCATTTCAATTCCGTGTCTGAATAGCCGGATGTCGGATGGAAAAGCTATTATATAAGCTGGAAAATTTTGAGGGGCCGCTCGATTTACTCCTTGCGCTGATTTCCAAAAACAAGCTAAATATTTTCGATATTCAGATCTCGCTGCTATGTGATCAATATGTAGAGCAAATTAATCGTATGAAAGATTTAGATATGAACATGGCAAGTGAGTTTTTGGAAATGGCGGCGCGATTGGTATACATTAAAACGGTCTCGCTGCTTCCTAAACGAGAGGAAGCAGAAGCGCTGAAACAGGAACTAACTGGCCAGCTGTTAGAATATCAAGAATGTAAAGAGGCAGCGAAACGTCTGGCTGCCTGTTTAAACCAAAATCTGTATGTGCGTCAGCCGCAAGAGTTTACGCCAGATCGCACATATACCCGTGTACACGATGTCCACGAGCTTTTAGCCGCCTATTTGTGCGCAGTGGGGCGCGGAAAACGATTTATGCCGCCGCCGGCAGAATCTTTTTCCGGAATTGTGAGCCGGCGGATTGTATCGGTAATGTCTCAGGCTATTTCTGTTTTGCGTCGTTTGTGGAGAGATCACGAGATTCGCTATGGAGATCTTTTTAACGAAAAAGAGGAAAAATCAGAGCGTGTGGCGGCATTTTTAGCTTTGTTGGAGCTTGTCAAGGAAAAGCGTGTGCGTGTGGATGGAGAAAATGAAAATGCACGGATCCGCTTAATTGCGAGAAAGAAAGGCGGGAGAGTATTTGGAGCTAAAAAAGCTGCAAGGCGCGATTGAAGCTATTTTGTTCGCAAGCGGAGAAGCGGTTGAACTGGAAAGAATGGCGGAAGCTTTAGAGATTGACAAATTCACAGCGGAAAAGCTCGTGCAAAAGCTAATGGGAGAGTACAACCGTGGGGATCGCGGTATTCGGATTCTACGTCTGGAAGACAGCTATCAGATGTGTACAAATTCGCAGTATGGCGGAAAAGTTCGTGCAGCGTTAGAAATTCGGCGCAATACGCCTTTATCGCAGGCGGCAATGGAAGTGCTTGCGGTGGTGGCGTATAATCAGCCTGTAACGAAAGCATTTGTGGAACAAGTACGCGGCGTAGATTGTTCTGGTGTGATTACAAGCCTTATGGCAAAAGGGCTTATTGAGGAACGAGGACGTCTGGATCTTCCGGGGCGGCCGCTTCTGTATGGAACAACACTCAATTTTCTGCGTTGTTTTGGAATATCCTCGCCGGATGAGCTGCCCCCGCTTCCCCAAAAGGAAGAGAAGGAGGATCATCAGCAGCAAGCTTCCTTGCTGGAGAAGGATTCGCCGCGGGCAAAAGGCTTATAAATCGATAAATCACAGTGGCACCGGAAACGAGAGGGGGGAGAGAAAGTGTGGATTTTGGCAGCTATTTTGGTTATACTCCTATTTCTTTTATGCTGTCCTGTCAGCTTCTCTCTTAGTTATGGGGAGAAAGGGTTCCAAGCAAAGGTGGGGTATCTGTTTTTCCATAAACATTTCTCTTTTTCTCAAGAAGAAAAGAAACGATCTGACAAAGGGAAAAAAAGTTCTCAAGAAAAAGAAAGCGTGCTGGACAAGCTGAGGCGTCTTTCTTCTGAAAATGATTCTACCAGCTTTTTTGAATTTTTACGGGAGACAGCCGCACTGGCTGCCGGAAGCTTGAAGAAGCTGTTTCATCATATTGTGATTAAAAAATTGTCTCTCGACGTATCGGTAGCAGGAGAGGATGCCGCACAGACGGCTCTCTCTTATGGAAAGCTTTGCGCGCTAATCTATCCGGCGGTGAGCGTATTAGTCTCACAGACGAAGACGAAATGGTACGGTGTAAGCGTATTTCCAGATTTTTCAGAACAGGCGCAGACAAAAGCAAAATTTGAAGTACAATCGCGAGTGAAGGTGTTGTTTCTGCTCAGTGCCGGAGTTGGATTTTTAGTAAAGTTCACAGCGGTGCGTTTACAGAAGCAGCCACAAAAAAGTGAAAAGGGTAAGCCGCAACCGAAGTGTCCATCCTAAAATGAGGAGAAGGGTACAGCGGCAAAGGCTTTCATAAAAAATAAAAAGGCGGTGTTTTTATGAGTGACCATCCTATTGAAGGTATGATGGATACAACTTTGGAAAAAATTAAGCAAATGGTGGATGTCAACACGGTGGTAGGCGATCCGATCACTTCACCGGATGGAACAATCATCATTCCGGTTTCAAAGGTAGCGTATGGATTTGCGTCGGGCGGCTCTGATTTTCCATCAAAAGCGCAGCCGGCAAAGGACTTTTTCGGTGGTGGCGCTGGTGCAGGTATCTCCATTACGCCGATTGGATTCCTTGTTATCTCACAAGGCAATGTCAAAATGGTATCCATCGAGCCATGTAATACCTCAGCAGACCGTGTAATCGGTATGATTCCGGATGTTGTGGACAAAGTGAGCCACCTTTTAAGTCAAAAAAAGGAAAAAGAGAAAGAGAAAAAACAGACTTCCTCCTCAGAATCCTTAGACGATCCTATTTTGTAAAGACTATTTTTTCATTCTCCCACATAATTTTATGGCAGACAGGTCAAGTCGAAGGGCTGCGCAAATCGTTGTGCAGCCGATCTGCCGGCCTTGTGGCCTTGGTGTCGAATTGAGCCATGTTGTTACCCGTACTGGAACTGGGTAAGAAGAAGAGGGTTGAGGAAAATTTTCTCGACTATTCCGAAAACGTTTTCTTGAAATACCGTGCAAAATTTTAGCCCCCATTCCGATGCTTATGGGAATGGGGGCGGGTTTGGGCCTGCAGCCTGGTGCGGTTTAAGGGAGCGCGTAGCCTTCTTCTTACGCAGAAGTGTGGGGACAATAGCTCCGCCTGCGGGCGGAACTCCGATAGAAGGGGGAATGGAAGATGAGAAGAATTTTAGCGATAGCCGCCGTGATGCTGGCGGCGTGGGCTCCCGCGGTATGGGCGGCAGAAGAACCGGAAGTGTCGGCGAAATCGGCAGCTTTAATTGTAGCAGAGAGCGGACAGGTGCTGTTTGCCAAAAATGAAACAGAACGTCTCCCTATGGCGAGCACAACCAAAATCATGACGGCGCTGCTCACTTTAGAAGAGGTGGCGTCATCGGGAGACAGGGAGATCACCATTACCGATGAGATGGTGCGTGTGGAGGGATCGTCGATGGGGCTTCTTCCCGGATACCAGCTGAGCCTGCATGATCTTGCAGTAGGAATGCTCACCGTTTCTGGTAACGATGCTGCAAATTCTGCCGCCTATGCCATTGATGGCTCCCTTTCCGTATTTGCTGATCGCATGAACCGTCGGGCGGAAATATTGGGTTTAGAAAACACCCATTTTGTTACGCCTTCCGGACTAGATGCAGAAGGCCATTATTCCAGCGCGCTGGACATGGCAAAGTTAGGAGCAGCAGCGATTCAAAATCCAGAGTTTGCGCAGATCTGTTCGCAAACCTCGGTCTCCGTCTCGTTTGTGTCGCCGGAGGAAACGCGGCATTTTTCTAATCATAATAAACTTCTCTCGATGTATGACGGCTGTGTTGGAATTAAAACAGGCTACACCAAAAAATCGGGGCGGTGTCTTGTCACCGCAGCCCAACGAGATGGAATTCTTCTCGTGGCAGCGACGCTTAACGCACCTGATGATTGGAATGATCATAAAGCTATGCTGGATTATGTTTTTTCTCAAACGGTTCTTTTTTCTGCGGATGACAGCGCCGAGAGCTGGACAGTGCCGGTAGTAGGCGGCGTGGAAGAAAAAACCGTTTTAAACGGTCAGCTTGCTGGAAAAATGGTGCTGCAATCGGGAGAAGAATCTCGTATAGAGCGCACCGTAAAACT
>CALWIX010000092.1 GCA_944380825.1 uncultured Clostridia bacterium
CAGCCGGGGCTCTGCTCGCTGTCGTCTATCTTTACACGGAAAGACTTCTTCAAGCGATCCCGCAGTTCGTACGCTTTATCGAGCACACCGGGCTTGTGTTGTGCGATGGGCAGGATGATCACCTGAATCGGTGCAACTGCCGGAGGCAGCACAAGGCCGTTGTTGTCGCCGTGGGTCATGATAATTCCGCCGATAATGCGGGTGCTCATACCCCAAGAGGTCTGGAACGGCGTCTGCGGCTTGTTCTCTCTGTTTTGGAATGAAATATTGAACGCCCGGGCAAAACCGTCACCGAAATAGTGGCTGGTTCCAGCCTGAAGCGCCTTACCGTCGTGCATCATGGCTTCGATGGTATAGGTAGCTTCTGCGCCAGAGAATTTCTCCTTATCGGTTTTACGTCCCTTAATGACCGGGATAGCAAGCTCTTTCTCGCAGAAATCAGCGTACACGTTGAGCATCCGCTCCGTCTCTTCCATAGCCTCCTGAGCCGTTTCGTGCATGGTATGGCCTTCCTGCCAGTGGAACTCCACGGAGCGCAAAAACGGCCGCGTCGTTTTCTCCCAGCGCACAACCGAGCACCACTGGTTATACAGCTTCGGAAGATCGCGCCATGAATGGATAACACGTGCATAATGATCGCAGAAGAGTGTTTCGGAGGTAGGACGGACGCACAAGCGTTCTTCCAGTTCCTCAGCACCGCCGTGTGTTACCCAAGCAACCTCCGGAGCAAAGCCTTCAACATGATCCTTCTCCTTCTGGAGCAGGCTCTCCGGGATGAACATAGGCATCGAAACGTTCTCGTGTCCGAGTTCCTTAAAACGCTTGTCCAGAATATCGCGGATATTTTCCCAAATCGCGAAGCCATACGGCTCAATCACCATACAGCCGCGCACGCCGGAATAATCCATCAATTCCGCCTTTTTAACAATATCCGTATACCATTGGGCGAAATCCTCCTCCATAGGGGTGATCGCCTCAACCATTTTTTTCTGATCCGCCATTTTGGGCCTCCTAAAATATATAGAAAAAATTACTTCTGGTTCTTTTTATCCTTTGTAGTTTTATTAAGGATTACAATAACCACATAAATAAGAATCATAACGATAAGGATTCCCAGCATTCCCAGTCCCATCAGTTTAAGGGAATTGATAAGGCTTTCAGAATCCACCGTTCCCAGCGGGGTAGTATAAAGTACGGAAAGAAGATAAAACTTTAACATAATACGCCCTCCCTTACATCAAACCAAAGATGGAACCGAACGACAGAATGATGCCGCCCGCTACCACAGAACCGATCTGCCCAGCAACGTTTGCACCTACGGCATGCATCAGAAGGTGGTTCTGATTGTCCTCTTTGAGGGCCATTTTCTGGATCACGCGCGCAGACATCGGGAACGCCGAAATACCGGCACCGCCAACCATTGGATTGATCTTGCGATCTTTCGGGAGGAAGAGGTTAAGCAGCTTGGCAAACAATACACCGCCGATGGTGTCGAACACGAAAGCGAACAGTCCCAAAGCCATAACACCCAGTGTGCCCAGATTCAGGAACTGATCCGCGCGCATCTGGAAGGCGATGGTAACACCCAAAAAGATCGTAATGAGGTTAGCAAGCGGTCCTTGCGCCGTCTGGCTGAGGTTTTCAAGCTTTCCGCTTTCACGGATAAGGTTGCCGAACATCAAGAAACCGACAAGCGACACAGATTGCGGAGCGATGAGACCGGCAATCAGGGTAACAATGATTGGGAAGAGGATCTTTGTTGTTTTAGAGACGGAAGCCGGGTTATAAGGCATCCGAATCATGCGCTCTTTCTTCGTGGTGACCAAACGGATGGCCATGGGCTGAATGATCGGTACGAGCGCCATATAAGAATAGGCAGCCACAGCGATAGCGCCCATATATTGGCTCTTCATCGTCTGAGAAACAAGGATGGAGGTCGGTCCATCAGCAGCGCCGATAACACCGATGCTCATTGCGTCGGCAAGCGGGAATCCGAGCAGCACAGCAAGACATACGGTCATAAAAATACCAAACTGCGCCGCTCCGCCGAACAGGAGCATACGCGGATTGCTCAGCAGCGGTCCAAAGTCGATCATCGCGCCGATGCCGACAAACAACAACAGCGGGAACGCCTCAGACGCTTCAATTCCTACATCGAACAGCCATTTTACAATACCGGTGGTATTTTCATCTCCGATAACACCGGGCAGCGGCAGGTTGACGAGGATGGCGCCAAATCCCATGGGAAGCAACAGGGCGGGTTCAAAATCCTTTTTGATTGCGAGCCAGATCAGCAGTCCGCCAATGATCCACATCACCAGCATTTTGGGGTTTTGTACCATGTACAGTACTCCGTCGGTTAAGAAGCTTAATTCGTTCAACAGGTTTGACTCTCCTTTGTTCTTAAAATTCCATGCCAAATGTATGGGAATTCGATTTCCGGTCACTCCTCTGAAGAACCGGACTTCTTCCATTATATAGGGCTGTGAACAAATTTTCAACAAATTTAAAAAAAAAATTAAAAAAAACGCCGCACCTTGAAAAAACAGGTGCGGCGGGAGAAAACAAGCGGAAAAAGGGATTATTTCAGCTATTGTTTTCGATATAAGATACAAGCTCACCGACGGTTTTGATGTTTTCAACTTCCCCATCCGGGATTTCGATCTCAAACTCGTCTTCAATAGACATAAGCAGATCGACAACATCCAGGGAATCAGCGCCCAAATCTTCAGTGATGGAAGTTTCAGGGGTAATGGAATCTTCTTCTACATCAAACTGTTCGCTCAGGATCGCTTTAACCTTCTCTAAAACCATTCTTTCGTTCCTCCTCTTATTAAAAATTTCAGGATTGACAGGATAAAAAAGGCATCCACACTCCTGCGGTAGACAAACCAGTCAGCAGTATGTTACAATTGCCCTTGCAATCATATTATTAGCAATTTCCGGCTTTGTCAATATTCAAATCGGAAAAATTTTGAATTTTTCTAAATTTCAGCAAAGGAAGAGAGTAAAAAGTGCCAAAATCTAATTTTTTAGTAATAGGTCACCCCATTGGCCATACCATGTCCCCTTTTATTCACAAACGGCTGTTTGAGCTTCGTGGAAAAAGCGAAGAGTATGGCGTGAAAGATATTCCTACTATAAATAGCGAATCTTTCTCACAGCTGCGTTTTCTGCGCGGATTTAATGTGACAATTCCTCACAAAACGGCCGTGATTCCGTTTTTGGATAAGCTAGATCCCAAAGCCGAATTGTTCGGCTCTGTCAATACGGTTTCCAACGACGGTGGTGTTCTTACTGGCTATACTACCGACGGAATTGGTTTTTTACGCGCCATAGAAGCGGGCGGAGCCTGTGTAAGCGAAAAAACGCTTCTGTTAGGCTGCGGTGGAGCGGCTCGTGTGGTGGCGTATGAGGCGGCCCTTGCAGGCGGCGAGATTGTCATTGCAGCCCGTTGTGCGGAGAAAGCAGAGCGGTTAGCAGACGATCTGCGCCAATCGATACCGGGAACACGGGTGCGGTGTACCGAGATAGCGAATTTAGAAAAAGAAAAAGATCAGTATGATTTAGCGGTCAATACAACACCTGTGGGGATGTACCCCAAAGCGGGAGCTTCTGTGGTGGCAGAGCAAGTCGTCTCGCGGTGCAGCGCGGTGTTCGACGCCGTATATAATCCAGATGAAACGCAGTTTATCCGTCTTGCACAGAAATGCGGAAAAACGGCGATACGCGGCATGGCGATGCTGGTATGGCAAGCGGCGGCGGCGCATGAAATTTGGGATGGCTCCCAATACACAGCCAAAGAAATCGATCTTCTTTGCCGCGAATCTGTGCAGGAAATGAATCGAATTTTTTATTCCTGATAAAGCGAAGGAGGGTAAGAATGGATACGAGAAGAAATATTGTGCTTTGCGGATTTATGGGCTGTGGGAAAACGACGGTAGGAAAGCTTTTGAGTGCACGGCTGGGAATGAAATTTGTCGATATGGATGAATATATTGAGGCTTGGCAGAATACGACGATCTCGGAAATATTTGCCCAAAAAGGAGAAGAAGCTTTCCGTCGGATGGAAACGGAAGCGGCACAGCGATTGTCCGCGCAGGAAGGACAAGTTATTGCCGCGGGAGGGGGAACGCTTTTAGCTACACGGAACGTGGAGATTTTGCAAAAAAACGGTACGATTATTCTTTTGGATGCTCCGCTTTCCTCGCTGCAGCAGCGTCTTGCCCGCGATACGGTGCGTCCCCTGCTGCAAAAAGCGAATCGCGATGAAGTTATCTGCCAGCTGCACGCCAAGCGAATGCCCCTCTATCGTGCGGCGTGTAACTTCTCGGTGGATGCAGGCGCCGCTCCTGGACAGGTGGTAGAGGAGATCATTCGAATCCTTTCCGGTAATAACAGATAAAGGACATGAAGAATTTTTCTTGGAAAAGCCTGAGGGGAATATTTGCTGTAATGCTGCTGATACTATGCACAGGGCTTACGGCCTGCAACGGTGCGTATTTTGAGCCTCTCATGACCGACCGTCAGCTGCTGCGCCATCTGGAAGAAATCTATGGCGAAGAGTTTGAGATCCTCTCGTCCCAGCCTATGGATACAAAAAGCGTTGTGCGCGGCAGGGAATGGACCGTCGGCCCGACAGACAGACCCTTGATGATCTTTTCCGCCAGTGATTCGATTAACGGCTCGGCAGGGCCGATCCCTTATTATTATCACGATTTCTATGAGAACTACGGTACCCTTCTCTATCAGGAACAGCTAAGCAATTTTGTGGAAGAATACCGCGATTGCACAGGGGAGAAAATCGTTTATGAAAAGGATGAATCCGGCAGGGATCGCTTCATCTTTGAAGAGGATACCATACAGGGGCAGCTTTCTGCTCTGACGGAATTCATAAACGGACTAAACCGGCAGCTGCCTTTTTCGCAGCAGGAGGTTTGGGTGAGCTTTGTAGATCTGGTCTATCGGTTGGGAGAAAATGAGGTAGAACAAACATGGCGGCCGAAACAGTATGAGGAGGACGGCTCGCTGCTGGATGCCCAGGCAGATTCTCTCATAGAATCGCTTTGTCAGGATATGGCCCAGCAGCGCGCGCTGTGGCTGTTTACCCAGAAATTTTTATTGTTTGCAAAGCAGGAGGGACTGCCCCTGTGGCAGGAGGAAGAGGTAGATCCCAACCAGAGATCCTACAATTTTAGACTTCTGCTTTCATCAGAGACGGCGCAGCAGACGGTGGAAAAGGTGTGCGATTTTGTCAATTCCTGCGCGCAGGAGGAGCTCTTTGGAGGCCTTCCGTCCGAGGATCATACCTTTTATTACCGGATGTGCTTGTGGCTGGACTTTTTGCGCGAAGGCGAAACGTCTCCCGAACGTGGTTCTTACGGATATTATCCCTTTAAGTCAAGTGCGGAAAGTGCCCCGTATCTATCGGCTGATCCGCAGGAGATCTTCGATGGTCTTCTGGGAGTTTTTGGACCGGATGTGCTCGATTCCGGCACGGGAAATGTGATAGTTCCTAGCTGGAGGTCTGATGAGGATCTACCAATCGTGCGCTATAATCCAGAGACAGGTACTCGGATCATCAGCGGGGACAAGGTGACCATCGACGGCGGCCGGATCATCGTGGAAAAAGACGGTAAAGAAATTATCATCGATGACGAAACGTACGATTTGAGCACACCAGCAGAGGATAATTGACGGGGAAATTGTGAAAATCCATAAAAAAATCACGAAATTTTAAATGGATTCCGTCGCGGTTATCATTGACAAACTCTTTCCTGTCCGCTATTATGAATTTGTAGCAAAAATTTGATTTTGCACAGTCAATGGAGGATTGTAACCATGTCTGCTGCTGTACTCACAAAACGATTTATCGGTTTTGCGTATCCCCGCTATTTTATGGCGTGGGCTTTTTGTGCGTGCAGAAAAACAGGCTGTGAGTGATCCTGAAATACTTTTTAATCTCCCATACGCATCGAAGTGTGGGGAAAAATGGTATGAGAAAACGGAGCTGACAGCGGCTCCGTTATTTTTATGCCAAAAAATAGGAGGTTTTTATTATGATTATTGTACTCAAACCGAATGCCAATAAAGCAAAAGTCGATCATTTTCTCGATACGCTTACCAGCCACTACGACGTTAAGGTAAATACATGGGTAGGCACCCAGAGTACCGTGTTGGGCTTGATCGGCGACACCTCGTCTATTGATATTGAATATGTGCAGGCACAGGACTTTGTCGAGAGTGTCAAGCGCGTACAAGAACCGTACAAGAAGGCCAATCGTAAGTTCCATCCTGACGATACCGTAATTACCCTGCCCACAGGTCAAAAGATAGGCGACGGATCCGTCGCTCTCATTGCCGGACCTTGCTCTGTAGAAAGCAAAGAGCAGATCTGCGGGATTGCGCAGCGCATCAAGGCGTCGGGTGCTACATTCCTGCGCGGCGGCGCGTTCAAACCCCGCACCAGCCCGTATTCTTTCCAAGGCCTTAAAGCAGAAGGGCTTGAGCTGTTGCGGGAAGCGAAAAAAGAGACGGGCCTGCCTATCGTTACAGAGATTATGCGCGTGTCGCATTTGGAGCTGTTCGAAGACGTCGATATTATTCAGGTCGGCGCGCGCAATATGCAGAACTTCGAGCTGCTCAAAGAGCTGGGGAAAATTGATAAGCCCATTTTGCTCAAGCGCGGTCTTTCCAGCACGATTGAAGAGTTGCTCATGAGCGCAGAATACATTATGGCGGGAGGCAACGAGAGGGTTATTCTTTGCGAGCGCGGCATCCGCACCTACGAGACCTTCACGCGCAACACGCTGGATATTTCCGCCGTGCCGATTCTCAAGCGCCTTTCCCACCTGCCTGTAGTGGTTGATCCAAGCCATGCTTCGGGAATTTCTTGGCTGGTGGAGCCGCTCGCACTGGCCGCGGTGGCCGCCGGTGCGGACGGCCTGATGATCGAGGTGCACAACGATCCAAGCCACGCCCTCAGTGACGGCGCGCAGTCTATCACACCGGATCAGTTCGACGAAGTCGCGGCGAAAGTTCGTACAGCAGCCAAAGCTTTCGGACGCAAGGTGGAATAAATGGACGGAAACATCGTAATCGCCGGCCTCGGCCTTATTGGTGGATCTCTGGCAAAGGGGCTCAGCGGCCGGGCCGGGCGCCGTGTGCTGGGAATTGATAAAGACCCGCAGGTTATACGCGACGCCGTTGCCTGCGGCGCCATCGAGCGAGAGGCATCGCCAGAGGATCTGCGGGACGCGGAATTCCTGTTTTTATGCCTGTACCCACAAGCGGATGTGGACTTTATGGCGGAGCATGCGGCAGAAATTGGCCAGCAGTGTATTGTGACCGATACTTGCGGAATTAAGAATTACGTTTGTCCCGCTCTCCAAAAGATAGCGCAGCAGTATGGTTTTACGTTTGTCGGCGGTCACCCCATGGCGGGAAAGGAACGCAGCGGCTTCGCGGCCAGCGAAGCGGAGCTCTTCGACGGGGCGAGCTACATCCTTGTGCCCTGCGGTGCGCCGCAGGAGGCTGTGGAGCGGTTGCAAAAATTGGTGCTGCAAATCGGCTTTGGAACTACGGTGGTTACGACACCCGAGCACCACGACGAGATGATCGCTTTTACTTCGCAAATCCCCCATGTGCTGGCGTGTGCCTATGTCATGAGCCCGCATTGTATGGAGCACCGCGGCTGTTCGGCGGGAAGCTATCGGGATGTATCGCGGGTAGCGCGTATTAACGAAACACTTTGGAGCGAACTTTTCCTTGATAACCGCGAGGCCCTTTTAAAAGAACTCGACACGCTTGTTGAAAATATTACCGCCATCCGCACGGCGGTGGATCAAAACGATGTCCCTGCCCTGCGCGAACTGCTGCGCAGAGGACGAGAGAGGAAGGAGGCGCTTGGAGAATGATGGAAATGACGGTGCGCACCTCAGCGCCCTATTCTATCTACATTGCGCGGGGGTGTATGGACGAGGTCGGAGCGCGCGGAGCGGCGCTTTTCCCAAAGGCGAAAAAGGCGCTGGTTGTGACAGATTCCCATGTAGGGCCGTTGTATGCGCACAGGGTGATGGACTCTCTAAAGAAGGCGGGGATAGAGGCCGTGAACTTCCAGTTCCCAGCGGGAGAGGCTTCCAAACGCCTTGCGGTGATTGAAAAAATCTATACAGTTATGGCAGAGAAACAATTTAGCCGCACAGATTTTCTCGTAGCGCTTGGCGGCGGCGTCACAGGTGATATGACAGGTTTTGCGGCTGCCACCTATCTGCGGGGAATGGGGTTTATTCAAATTCCTACCTCGCTGCTCGCGCAGGTAGATTCTTCCGTAGGCGGAAAGACGGGAGTCGATTTGCCCGAGGGAAAGAACTTAGTGGGAGCGTTTCATCAGCCGCGGCTGGTGCTTATCGATCCGGACACACTCTCCACGCTGCCGCCGCATTATTTTGCCGACGGCATGGGCGAAGTGATTAAATACGGCTGTATCCGCAGCGCAGCGCTGTTTGAGTCCCTTCAAAAAAGCCGTCTAACACCGGAACACCCCGATCTCGAAAGGGTGATCTATGAATGTGTGGACATCAAAAGGATTGTTGTAGAGCATGACGAACACGACACGGGCGAGCGGATGATCCTCAATTTTGGCCATACGCTGGGTCATGCTATTGAGAAGCTGCACCATTTTGAGGGAATCTCCCACGGAGAGGCTGTGGGGATCGGGATGATCCTTGTGACGGAAGCGGCCGAGCGCCAAGGCCTTACGCCCGGCGGTACGGCGGCGCGTATCCGGGATCTGCTCACCCTCTACGGACTGCCTACCGAAGATACTTCCGTACCTATGGCCGATATGATAGCGGCCACAGCGGTGGATAAAAAGAGTATGGGCGGCGCGCTGAACCTTGTGATTCTCTCCGCGCTGGGCCATGCCATAGTACATCCCGTACCACGCGCGCAGGTTGCAGCATTTTTGGGGGAGGAAAAGCGATGAGTACAGCGATTGTCTCTCCCTCCCGCTTAACGGGGACGGTGCAGGCGCCGCCGTCTAAAAGCGCAGCGCACCGAGCTCTCATCTGCGCAGCGCTGTCGCGAGGAGTATGCCAGATAGAAAATCTTTCCTCTTCGCAGGATGTACAGGCCACGCTGCGCGCTGTGCAGGCGCTGGGAATCCACGCGCAGCTGGAAAATGGTGCTGCTCACCTGCAGCCGCAGGAAGAAAGCATCGATGCCCCCGTCTGCGTCGATTGCGGGGAATCGGGTTCGACACTGCGTTTTTTCATCCCGATTTTCGCGGCTTTGGGCATTCCCGCTGTCTTTACCGGCCAAGGCCGTCTGCCGCAGCGGCCGATTGGAATCTATCTGGATCTTTTGCCGCAGCATGGCGTATCCTGCTGTACAGAGGGAGGTTTGCCGCTGAGAATCGGCGGCTGTCTGCAGCCGGGACTGTTTGAACTGCCGGGGGATGTCAGCTCGCAGTTTATTACGGGCCTGTTGTTTGCGCTGCCCTTGCTGGAAGGGGACAGCGAGATCCATCTGACCACGCCGCTGGAATCGGCCGGTTATGTAGAGATGACGCTCTCTGTAATGCGGGATTTCGGCGTTTTCGCCGAAACCACAAAGGACGGCTGGCGCGTAAAAGGAAACCAAAAATACCGTGCGCAGAAATATACCGTAGAGGGCGACTGGTCGCAGGCGGCGTTCTTTCTTGCAGCCGGAGCGCTGGGAGGCGATCTGTACATTACGGGGTTAAAAATGGATTCGTGCCAAGGCGATCGCGCCGCATGGGAGCTTTTTTCCCGTATGGGGGCACAAATTATACAGGAAAACGAAGCGCTGCACGTGCGCCCGGGCGATCTGCGCGGGATTGTTATCGACGCGTCGCAGATTCCGGATCTTGTCCCGATTCTTGCGGCGGCGTCTTCGCTGGCCAAAGGCCACACCTCCATCCGCCGGGCGGGCCGGCTGCGCATCAAAGAAAGCGATCGCCTTGCCGCCATGGCTTCGGAGCTTCAAAAGCTGGGAGCACGGGTGAGCGAAACGCCCGACGGACTGGAGATCGACGGCATTCCGTCGCTGCAAGGCGGAGAGGTTTGCGGCTGGAATGACCACCGGGTAGTGATGTCGCTGGCGATCGCTGCCTTGCGTGCACAGGAGGAAGTTTCTATCTCGGACGCCCAAAGCGTGCGCAAATCGTATCCGGACTTTTTTGAAATTTATGAAAAATTGGGAGGGATGGTCCATGTCGTCGGCATGGGGTGATTATATCAAAATTTCGATTTTTGGAGAAAGCCATGGGGAAGGCATCGGTGTTGTTCTGGACAACCTCCCTGCAGGGGAGGAGATCGACATGGAAGCGGTGCTGCATCAAATGGCGCGCCGTGCGCCGGGACGAGATCGATCCAGCACCCCGCGCAAAGAATCCGATACGCCGCGGATACTCTCCGGCTTTCTGCAAGGAAAAACTACGGGAGCACCGCTGTGCGCCGTCATTGAAAATACGAACACGCGATCCGCAGACTATGCCAACCTGACGGTTCTGCCGCGTCCCGGCCATTCGGATTATCCGGGATTTGTGCGCTATGGCGGGTTTAATGATGTGCGCGGCGGCGGCCATTTTTCGGGCAGGCTTACAGCGCCGCTGACCTTTGCGGGTGCGGTGTGCCGTCAAATTTTGCTGCGCCGTGGAATCCATATTGGCGGCCACGTATATGCTATTGCCGGCGTGGAGGACACGCCGTTTGATATGGTCAATGTATCGGCACAGCAGCTCGATGCGCTTTCAGAAATCTATTTTCCCCTCAACAATAGCGAGAAGGAAACCGCCATGCGTGAGAAGATCGAGCAGGCCCGCCTTTCACTCGACAGCGTCGGCGGCCTGGTAGAGATCGCGGCGGTAGGCGTGCCGGCGGGGATTGGTTCGCCCATGTTCTACGGCGTAGAGAATGTGCTCTCGTCGATTATGTACGGTGTGCCGGCCGTAAAGGGAATTGAGTTTGGCATAGGATTCGGCGCAGCACAGCTGCGCGGCAGCCAAGATAACGATCCTTATGAAATCAAAGATGGACAGGTGCGCACCAAAACGAACAACTGCGGCGGCGTTCTGGGTGGCATCACGACGGGAATGCCTATCGTTGTGCGCGCCGTCGTCAAGCCGACATCCTCCATCGCACAGCAGCAGGATACAGTGGATCTGCAAAAGGGCGTCAACGCGAAGCTAAGCGTGCATGGCCGCCACGATCCCTGTATCGTTCCGCGGGCGGTGCCGGTGCTGGAATCGGCCATGGCCATCGGGCTTATGAATCTGCTGGCCGAAAGGGGGAAGCTGTGATGCGAGCGCTGGAAGAAATTCGCGCAGAGATCGATGCGATCGACGCAAAGCTGCTTCCTCTGTTCCTTGAGAGACTGCAATGTTCTCGCGAGGTGGCGCAAGTAAAGATGGCTTCCGGGCTGCCGGTGTTCCATGCAGCCCGCGAAGCACAGATTTTGGAGAGAGTGGAAAAACAAGCGGGAGCCTGTGGCGGCGAAGCCCGCCTGTTTTATGACGCGATTCTTACCTCCAGCCGTGCGCTGCAAAACCGCATGATGGATGGAGGAAAAGAACTGCGGCAGATGATTGAAAATGCTCCCTCAAAAGATCTGCCTCACGACAGGATTGCCTGTCAAGGCATAGCGGGGGCCTATTCCCACGAAGCGGCGCTTTTGCTTTATCCGGGCTGCCGCCCTCATTTTTATAAAACATGGGAGGAGATCTTCCGCGCCATCCGCGATGGAAAAGAAGATTTGGGAATTCTTCCCGTAGAAAACTCGTCGGCAGGCTCTGTCAGCGAAGTGTACGGGCTTATCCTCAAATATCGATTTTCAATCGTGGGCGCCGCCACTTTGCGCATTCGCCACTGCCTAGCGGTACCGCAAGGAGTGGATCTTACACAGGTCAAGAACGTGTATTCCCATCCGCAAGGGCTTGCTCAGTGTTCGGAATATATAGAGTCTCACGGCCTGACGCCGGTGCCCTGCTCCAACACAGCGGCAGCGGCCTGCGCGGTTGCTCAAGGCGGCGAACTGGCGGCAGCCATCTGTTCTGAGCAGGCGGCTCATGAATATGGACTGCATATTGTGGAGCATGGCATTCAAAACAGCAGCGTCAATCGCACGCGCTTTGTCGCTATCAGCCGCAATCTTTTTATCCCGGAAGACGCGCAGAAGATCAGTTTGTGTTTTTCACTGCCCCATACTACCGGCTCGCTCAATAATGTACTGAGCCAGTTTGCGGCTGCTGGGCTGAATTTAACGAAGATCGAGTCCCGGCCGATTTCCAGTTCGGACGGAGAAAATTTTGAATATGATTTCTATCTCGATTTTACCGGCAATATCCGCAGCGGCAATACGCTCGATCTCATTGCTGCTCTGCAAAGCGAGCTTCCCCGCTTTACGTTTTTAGGTAATTATACGGAATTGGACTAATAGGAGGTTTTGAACAATGCTGCAATTTGTACCGGTAGACGATGCGTCTAAAGTGGACGCTATGTGTGAAATGGCTTCCCGTATTTGGCATGAGCATTATACGCCCCTGCTTGGAAAAGAGCAGGTAGAGTATATGGTAGAAAAGTTCCAGTCTCCTGCCGCCGTGACGGATCAGATTCAGAACAAGGGATACCATTATTATTTAATGGAACTCGACGGTACATATGCTGGATTTATGGGGATCCAGTATGAGCCGCAGTCGATGTTCCTGAGCAAACTGTATGTCGATAAGCCTTTCCGCCGCCAGCATCTGGCTTCCTGTGCTTTAACATATCTCAAGCAAGACTGCGCCAATCGCGGCCTTTCCAAGATATGGCTGACCGTCAACCGTGAAAACAGCGGCTCGATTGCCGCTTATAATAAGCTTGGCTTCTATAAAGATCGGGAAGAAAAAACCGACATCGGCCACGGCTATTATATGGATGATTACATTTTGTCGCTTCCGGTATAATCTGCCTTTCCCGCGTTGGCAGGCGTAGCGTTCATACTGTTTCTGCGTCTGGGTGCAACCGCACCCAGACGCTTTTTTTTTCTTAATTATCTAAAAAACATAAATTCTTCGCCCGCCTTTTTCAAAAAGCAGAGGAGACGAGAGACAAAGACCTATGCCAG
>CALWIX010000093.1 GCA_944380825.1 uncultured Clostridia bacterium
ATAAAACGCAGGTTTTTCTTTCTCCGGAAGGAGATCATTATCGTACGCGCTTAACCCATACCTTAGAAGTTTCCCAGATTGCTCGTACAATCGCACGAGCTCTCCTACTAAATGAGGATTTGACAGAGGCTGTAGCTATGGGGCATGATTTGGGACATACCCCATTCGGCCATGCAGGAGAGAAAGCTCTCAATAAACTGGCTCCAGAGGGATTCCGTCATTATGAGCAGAGCGTGCGTGTAGTGGAGCGTCTTGAAAATGGAGGCCGCGGTTTAAATCTTACAAAGGAAGTGCGTGACGGTATTTTGTGTCATACCCGCGGCAAAGAAGCTTTTACCATGGAAGGACGTATTGTGCGTGTAGCTGATCGGATTGCCTATATCAATCATGATATTGAGGATGCCTGCCGCGCTGGTGTGTTAAAAGAAAGCGACATTCCTGCCAATATCACCGAAGTTCTCGGCTCCAGCAAATCGAAGCGAATCAGCACACTCATTCAATCGCTTGTGGAAAACAGTTCCCAGGGGCAGCTGCATATGAAACCCGAAATTGAAGAAGCGTTTGATCAATTGCATGAATTTATGTACGCCCGTGTTTATCTTAATGAAGATGCCAAAAGGGAGGAGAAAAAAATTCCCAAGCTTGTAGAATCGCTGTATGAATATGCACTGAAGATCGATCATCTTCCAGAAGGAATGCGTAGTATAGCCGAACAGGAAAGTCCTGAACGTGCGGCCTGCGATTTTATTGCAGGCATGACGGATCAATACGCTATCTCTCTGTACCGTAAGCTGTTTATCCCACAAGCATGGAAGGTGTTTGGCTGAAGAGCTGTGAATTTCGACATTTTAACGCAGGGAGGTGGCACGGTTGCCTCTGCCGGAAAGTTTTATACAAGAATTAAAAGCGCGCAGCGATATTGCAGATGTGGCGTCTTCTTATGTTAAGTTAAAACACAGTGGCCGCAGTATGGTCGGGCTTTGTCCGTTTCATAGCGAAAAGACGCCGTCGTTCCACATTTTCCCGGATAATGGATCTTTTTACTGCTTCGGCTGCGGGGTGGGCGGGGATGTGATCACCTTTGTGCGTCGGATTGAAAATCTCGATTATATGGAGGCAGTCCGATTCCTTGCCCAGCGGGCGGGAATGCAGGTTCCGGAAAATCAGGTAGACGACGGTCTCGCGAAGCTAAAATCCCGCATTTTAGAGATCAACCGTGAAACAGCGCGGTTTTTTTATCAAACACTTGTCTCTCCTGCAGGAAAGCCGGGTCTCGATTATCTGACGGGCCGGGGCTTAACAATGGCGACAATCCGCCATTTTGGATTAGGCTTTTCTCCGCCATCGCGTTATGGTTTAGTGGATTATCTAAGAGGAAAAGGTTATCACGATCAGGATCTGATACAGGCGAATGTAGCGGTGACCAGTCGTTCCGGACGTGCGATCGATCGTTTTTTTGAGCGTGTGATGTATCCTATTATCGATTTACGCGGTAATGTAATCGCTTTTGGAGGTCGAACTCTGGGAGATGGAAAGCCTAAATATCTGAATACCTCCGATACACCAGTATTCCGAAAAAGCGACGGTTTATTTGCTATGAACTTTGCAAAGAATACGGGACAGGAGCGTTTGATTCTTGCAGAAGGGTATATGGATGTTATCGCATTGCATCAAGCAGGATTTACCAATGCTATCGCCACGCTGGGAACGTCCCTTACCTCTGAGCAGGCGCGTCTGATGGCGCGCTATACAAAAGAGGTGGTTATTTCTTACGATTCCGATGCGGCGGGGCAAAAGGCGGCGGCGCGGGCAATCCCCATTTTGCGGGATGCTGGGCTGCTTGTAAAGGTGCTCTCTATTCCCGGAAGCAAGGATCCGGATGAATTTATCCGCTTTTACGGAGAGCAGGGCCCAGCTCGTTTTAAACAGCTTCTCGATCGTTGCGGCAACGATGTGGAATATCGTCTGCAAAAGATCAAATCGGGCTGTAATTTGGAGCAGCCCGATGGAAAAGTGGCCTATTTGACAGGAGCAGCCCAGGTGCTAGCTGGGCTGGACAGCCGAATCGAACAGGAAGTTTATGCGGGCCGGCTTGCTGCAGAAATGAATATCGATCGTGCCGCTATTCTTGCGCAGATGGAAAAGGTACGCCGAAAGGCGCACAATGGACAAAGACGCCAAGAGTTTCGTTCCTTTCAGCAGCACAGTGCCGGGGTACGAGACGCTGTCAATCCGGAAAAATCCGCTAATCTGCGTGCAGCAAACGCAGAAGAAGCCCTGCTCGCCTTTTTAATAAGCCATCCCGAAGCGGCACGGGAGATTTCTGCAGGGCTTCCGCCGGAAAAATTTGTGACAGCATTTAACCGCCGTGTCTATCGGGCAATTCTGGAGAAGAGCGAAGAAAGCGGGGAAGTGGATATTACGCAGCTGTCGTCTGTTTTTTCACCGGAGGAGCTCAGCTCTGTGGCCCGTATGCTTGCACAGCATCACGAGGTAAAAATCACCATGAAGGATGCGCAGGAATACAGTAAAGTTATTTTGGAAGAATCTAATAAATTAGATGAAAATAAAGTCCTTACGGCAGATGCGCAAGATATTCAAAAATATCTGCAAAGGCTTAGGGAACAGAAAAAATAGGGGGATCAATTATGGGTGCAGCGCCAGATAAAAAGACAACAATCCGAGAGCTTATTGAGCTTGGAAAAAGCAAAGGTCAGCTTTCCTCTCAAGAAATTTTAGATGCCATCGGCGATCTGGATTTTGAGCCGGAGCAGATCGAAAAGCTTTATGATACGCTTGAAGCACAGGGGATCGAGATTATCGAAGATTTTGGGGATGTCCCTCTGGAGGAACTTGAGGTCGAGGATGATCTGAGCAACGTAGAAGATCTGGAATCGGCTCTGAGCACCGAGGGAATTGCCATCGATGATCCGGTAAAGGTGTATCTTAAAGAGATCGGCCGCGTCCCGCTGCTTTCTCCGGAGGAGGAGATTGATCTGGCGATCCGCATTAAAGATGGGGATGAGGCTGCCAAAAAGCGGCTTTCGGAAGCAAATTTGCGACTGGTTGTCAGCATCGCCAAGCGTTATCTGGGTAGGGGAATGCAGTTTTTGGATCTGATTCAGGAAGGCAATTTGGGCCTTATAAAGGCGGTAGAGAAATTTGACTATACAAAGGGGTTCAAATTCTCAACCTATGCCACATGGTGGATTCGTCAGGCCATCACGCGCGCTATTGCGGATCAAGCCAGAACGATCCGCATTCCGGTGCATATGGTAGAAACGATTAATAAAGTAAAGAAGGTGTCCAGCCAGCTTCTTCACACCAACGGTCACGAACCAACCGCCGATGAAATTTCGGAGGAGCTTGATATGCCAGTGGATAAGGTGCGCGAGATTATGCGTGTGGCCCAGGAGCCGGTTTCTTTGGAGACACCTATCGGTGAAGAAGAGGACAGCCATCTCGGCGATTTTATTCCTGACGATGATGCTCCCGCTCCGCAGGACGCTGCCTCTCATACGTTGTTAAAAGAACAGCTTGCCGAGGTGCTTGACACATTAACTCCGCGTGAAGAAAAAGTGCTTCGCCTGCGTTTTGGTCTTGAAGACGGCCGTTCCCGCACGCTGGAAGAAGTGGGCAAGGAGTTCAATGTCACCCGTGAAAGAATCCGTCAGATTGAAGCCAAAGCCTTACGCAAACTCCGCCATCCCAGCCGGAGTAAAAAACTTAAAGATTTTCTGGATTAATGTTTTGGAGGTATCCCAATGTATATCACCCTCGAAACCGATTATGCGGTTAGGATTGTGGCCTATCTTTCCAGTGTAAAAGACGGTCGTTCCGATTCCCGTACAATTTCTGAAAAGACGGGAGTTCCGCCGCGTTTTACGGTAAAAATTTTGCGCAAGCTCTCATCGGGCGGGGTGGTAAATTCGTGCAAAGGACCGCGCGGCGGCTATTTTCTGGCACGGCCGGCAAAGGAGATCACGCTTTTAGAAGTTGTGGAACTTATTGAAGGAGCGTGTGTGCTTAGCCGATGCGAACAGGAAGGGTACGCCTGTCGGCAGGATTCTTGTAAGTTTTATGGCGTATATGCCGAAATTTCAAGAGAGCTTCGCAAAAATCTGGAGCGTTATACGTTTGATCAGCTGTGCGGAGGCTGTCGAAATATATAAAGCCCAAATGGCTACATAAAAAGATCCGCTGTTTGTTCCTACAGAAATGGCACCCAAATGAAGGATTTTGCAACTTTGTGGAGTCTTGCAGAGAAAAAGCCCTAGGAAAACCGAATGAATCGGATTTCCTAGGGCTTTTTACAAAAAACAGCCGATTTTTTAAAAAGGCGGCCGAAGCAAGTCTATAAAAAGGAAAATTTTTTCATTTTTTTCCAAAAATGTCTTGACAAAAAAGAAATAGCATTATAAAATAATATACTGCATCATCATGGAAACATATACTCCACGCTACTTTAAACATATTAGCATATTTTTTTAAAAAGTGCAAGAGTATATGAAAAAATTTGTCGGAACCCTTCCGATAAATTACGGTAGGATGCGGTGAAATGAGTCGTGTTCGGCGCTCCAGAAGGTCTGGAGCCTCCCGAGATGGTAAATATAGGAATGGAGTGATTGAGCCAATGGTGAATGTCAAACCGGTGCAGTTAGGCAAAACAACGCGCATGAGCTTTGCACGCATCGACGAAGTCCTTGAAATGCCCAATCTAATTGAGGTTCAGAAGAACTCATACAAGTGGTTCCTCGAGGAAGGCCTCAAGGAAGTATTCAAAGACGTCTCCGGTATCACCGATTACACGGGGAATCTGGTGCTCGATTTTGTGGATTATAAGCTTGACAGTACGCCTAATTACACAGTGGAGGAGTGCAAGGAGCGAGATGCTACCTATGCGGCGGCGCTCCGTGTCACAGCACGCCTGCTCAATAAGGAAAGCGGGGAGATCAAGGAGTCCGAAGTGTTCATGGGCGATTTTCCGCTTATGACAGATAGCGGCACCTTCGTCATGAATGGTGCAGAACGTGTCATTGTATCCCAGCTTGTCCGTTCGCCCGGCGTTTACTACAAAATGGAGTACGATAAAACAGGTAAGGAATTATTCAGCTCTACTGTCATTCCGAATCGCGGTGCTTGGCTGGAATATGAAAACGATGCCAACGACGTATTCTATGTTCGTATTGATAAAAACCGCAAGATCCCTGTTACCGTCTTTATCCGTGCGCTCGGCCTTTCTACCGATGAAGAAATCCGCGAGTATTTCGGAAACGACGATCGGATCAACGCTACCATTGAAAAGGATCCCTGCAAAAATACCGAAGAAGGTTTGCTTGAGGTCTATCGTAAACTCCGTCCTAGTGAGCCGCCCACCATCGAGAGCGCACAATCGCATATCAATGGGCTGTTCTTCGACGCGCGTCGTTACGATCTTTCTCGTGTAGGCCGCTATAAATACAATAAAAAGCTTAATCTTTCTGGACGTATCGCGAACCAGCAGCTCTCTCGTCCGATTATTAACCCCTTGACGGGTGAAGTTATGGCCGAGGAGGGTGAGGTGCTCACCCGTGAAAAGGCAAAAGAGATCGACGATGCCGGCGTATCGGTCGTATATGTTATGCATAACGAAAAAGAGGTCAAAGTGATCTCCAACGGTATGGTGGACATCAGCAAATACGTTGATTTTGATGCCAAAGAGGAGTGCGGTGTCAATGAGCGCGTGCGGTTCAGTGTGCTTGCTGACATTTTGGAAAACAACTCCGATGATGAAGCTATCAAAGAGGCTATTCGTACCCGAATCGACGAGTTGATTCCGAAGCATATTATTATCGATGATATTTTCTCTTCCATTAACTATATGAACTGTCTCGCCGTGGGTCTCGGTACAACAGATGACATCGATCATTTGGGTAATCGCCGTATCCGTTCCGTAGGCGAACTGCTCCAAAACCAGTTCCGTATCGGATTTTCCCGTCTGGAGCGCGTAATTCGTGAGAGAATGACGCTGCAAGCGCAGGAAGTCGGCGGAATGGGGCCGCAGTCTCTTATCAATATCCGTCCGGTTGTGGCTGCAATCAAGGAGTTTTTTGGTTCTTCGCCTCTGTCGCAGTTTATGGATCAGACAAACCCTCTCTCCGAATTGACGCACAAACGCCGTCTTTCCGCTCTTGGCCCTGGCGGTCTTTCGCGTGATCGTGCGGGATTTGAGGTGCGTGACGTCCATTACAGTCACTATGGCCGTATGTGCCCGATTGAGACGCCGGAAGGTCCGAACATCGGCCTGATTTCCTATCTGGCTACCTTTGCGCGCATCAATGAGTATGGATTCATCGAAGCGCCGTTCCGCCGTGTAGATAAGGAGACCGGTACAGTTACCAATGAGATCGTTTATATGACGGCCGATACCGAGGACGATTATATCGTCGCCCAGGCAAATACGCCGTTGGATGAAAACGGTCACTTTGTCAACACCCAGGTCAGCGGCCGTTTCCGTGACGAATTTGTAGAAATTGATCGTTCCCGCATCGACTTTATGGATGTATCGCCGCGAATGGTCGTCTCTGTAGCAACGGCTATGATCCCCTTCTTGGAGAACGATGACGCTAACCGTGCGCTGATGGGCTCGAACATGCAGAAGCAGGCGGTGCCGCTGCTGAAAACAGAGGCTCCTATCGTTGCGACCGGTATGGAATATAAAGCAGGAACCGACTCCGGCGTATGCGTTTTGGCAAAGCGCAGCGGTATTGTCCGTAGCGTGAGTGCCGATGAGATCCGCATCACCTGCGATAACGGTGAGGTAGATACGTACCACATCATTAAATTTATGCGCTCCAACCAAGGCACATGCTTCAATCAGGTGCCGATTGTAGATCGCGGCCAGCGTGTAGAAGCAGGCGAAGTCATTGCTGATGGTCCCGCCACAAAGAACGGCGAGATCAGTCTCGGTAAAAACGCCCTCATTGGCTTCATGACATGGGAAGGCTACAACTATGAGGACGCCGTTCTCATTAGCGAAAAGATTGTGCGCGACGATGTGTATACCTCGATT
>CALWIX010000094.1 GCA_944380825.1 uncultured Clostridia bacterium
CGTATGGGTTGGTTGGATCTTGTGGCAACACGGTATGGCTGTCGCGTTCAGGGAGCGACGAGTATCGCTATGACTGTTCTGGATGCGCTGGGTTATCTGGATGAAATTCCTGTCTGTGTAGGATATGAACTTGATGGAAAACGTATTGACACATTCCCAACCACTTCCAAGCTGCATCGGTGCAAGCCGATTCTTGTTAAGCTGCCCGGCTGGAAATGTGACATCCGTGGTATTCATAAATATGAAGATCTTCCTGAAAATACACGCAAGTATATTGAATTTGCAGAAAAAGAAATTGGAATTCCAGTTAAAATCGTATCGAATGGCCCTGCAAGAGACGACATCATCTACAAATAAACAATCAAGCAATGGTTTTCTAACAAGAGGCGTGCTTTTAAACGCCTTCTAATTGAGCTGCGCAGGTGGAAATCTGCGAAAGGGGGACTGGGATTTATGTGCGGAATCGTCGGTTATATTGGAGAAGAACAGGCCGCGCCGCTGCTGCTTCAGGGGTTGGAAAAGCTGGAATACCGTGGGTATGACTCAGCAGGAGTGGCCGTTTATAATGGGGAAAGATTAGATGTTGCGAAAGCGAAAGGCCGGCTGAAAGTTCTTAACAATCTTTTGGATGGCGGTAAAAAAATGCAAGGTACTATTGGAATTGGCCACACACGCTGGGCTACCCATGGTAAACCTTCGGATATTAATTCTCATCCGCAGACGAGTGTTTCAGGAAAGTTTGCCGTTGTACATAACGGCATTATTGAAAATTACCGTGCACTCAAAGATCATCTGATCCGCCGTGGCGTAAATTTTACTTCTGAAACAGATACAGAGGTTGTCGCACAGCTTTTGGAGTATTATTACCGCGGTGACGTTTTGGATGCACTTATCAAGGTGCTCCAGCGTGTAGAAGGATCGTATGCATTAGGGGTTATCTGTGAAGACCATCCAGATGAGCTATACGCAGTGCGGAAGGATAGCCCGTTGATTATCGGTATCGGAAATGGGGAGAATTTTATTGCGTCCGATGTGCCGGCTATCCTCAGTAAAACGCGGGAGATCTATCGGCTTGCAGATAATGAGATAGCAAAGATCACCCGTATGGCCGTTACTGTTTATGATCTTGATAAAGAAATAGTCTCTAAAGAACCTGTCCATATCGATTGGGATGTTTCCGCAGCGGAAAAGGGTGGCTACGAGCATTTTATGGCCAAAGAAATCATGGAGCAGCCTAAAGCCGTACGAGATACTATTTCTCCTCGTATTCTTGGTGGACGGATTGTGCTTGATGATATTACCCTTACGCCCGAGCAGCTCAAGGGGCTGCGGCGTATCGAAATTGTTGCCTGCGGCTCGGCTTACCATGTAGGTGTTGTGGCCAAATATATTCTGGAAAAAATGACAAAAATTCCAGTGGAAGTAGATGTAGCCTCAGAGTTTCGTTATAGAACACCGATTATTGACGATAAAGTGCTTGTCTTAGTGGTAAGCCAGTCGGGTGAAACAGCCGATACCCTCGCTGCTCTGCGTGAGGCGAAGCGTTTGGGAGCAAGGGTCCTCTCGATTGTCAATGTGGTGGGAAGCAGTATTGCAGCTGAATCTGACGATGTAATTTACACATGGGCTGGGCCGGAAATAGCGGTTGCTACTACAAAAGCGTACAGTACACAACTTGCAGTAGTATATTTATTAGCGGTTTATATGGCGCAAGCCCTTGGTACTATCAGCGATCAGGAATATACAGATTACATTGCACAGCTGGAAGCACTGCCCGACAAAATCGAAACGATCCTCCAGCATAAAGAAAACATTCAGTATTTTGCTTCAAAGTATTTTAATGCAAAAGATATCTTCTTTATCGGTAGGAATCTTGATTATGCGATGTCGCTAGAAGGCTCTCTGAAGCTGAAAGAGATTTCTTATATCCATTCGGAAGCTTATGCGGCGGGCGAACTCAAGCACGGTACGATCTCTTTGATTGAGGACGGAACGCTTGTGGTGGCATTGGCTACACAGAAGCATTTATTTGATAAAATGATGAGTAATGTGCGCGAAGTAAAAGCGCGCGGCGCGGTTGTGTTAGGCCTGACTACAGACGACTGCACCGAAATAGAGAAAGAAACGGATTTTACATTCAAGATTCCACAGGCGTGCGATATTATGCTTCCGTCATTGGCGGTGGTGCCACTTCAGCTGTTTGCCTATTATGTAGCGTCTATGAAGGGCTGTGATATTGACAAGCCGCGCAATCTTGCTAAATCCGTTACAGTTGAGTGAATCGGGTGCAGGAACGAAACCGAAAATGAAGAAAAAAAGGAAGGTAGATTATGGCTAAAATACTGGAAACGAAATCATTGAAAATTCAAAACGAAGCGGTTCTGGTTTTGGATTTTGGTGGGCAGTATTGTCAGCTAATAGCCCGCAGAGTGCGTGACTGCAACGTGTATTGCGAAATTCTTCCCTATACAACATCGGTGGAAGAGATCCGTGAGCGCGGCTATAAGGGAATTATTTTTACCGGCGGACCTAATAGTGTATATGATGAAGCGTCTCCGCGGTGTTCTAAAGAGATTTTTGAATTGGGAGTACCCGTGCTGGGTATCTGTTACGGCGCTCAGCTTATGTCCTATTTACTTGGTGGTGAGGTAGCCAGTTCTAATGTAAAAGAATATGGCAAAACGCAGACGCAGTTTGATTGTACCTCATCTCTTTTTGCAGGTGTGAAGGAGAGCAGTATTACATGGATGAGTCATACCGACTATATCGCGAAAATTCCCGAAGGATTCCGTGTGACTGCTTATAGTGATCATTGTCCCACTGCTGCAATGGAGGATGATTCCCGAGGATTATATGCTGTACAGTTTCATCCGGAAGTAGAACATACAGAATGCGGCCAGATGATCCTTCAAAATTTTCTGAAAAAGGTCTGTGGCTGTAAAGCGGACTGGGAGATGTCTTCTTTTACAGAGACGACGATTGCATACCTCAAAGAGCAGCTCGGAGGCAGCAAAGTGATCTGCGCTTTGTCTGGCGGTGTGGATTCTTCCGTGGCAGCATTGTTGCTGCATCGTGCTATCGGAAAAGATTTGACCTGCATTTTTGTGGATCATGGTCTTTTGCGTAAAAACGAAGGGGATGAGGTGGAACGTGTATTCCGCCATCAGTTTGATATGAATCTAATCCGAGTCAATGCGCAGGATCGATTTTTAAATCGGTTGAAGGATGTAGAAGATCCGGAACGTAAGCGTAAAATCATCGGGGAAGAGTTTATCCGTGTTTTTGAAGAAGAGGCCAAAAAGCTGGGAGAAATTAATTATCTTTGTCAGGGTACCATCTATCCGGATGTTGTGGAGAGCGGTAACGGTGCGTCAGCTGTTATTAAAAGCCATCATAATGTGGGAGGAATCCCAGACGATGTAGGTTTTGTTGGAATTGTAGAGCCTCTGCGTAGTCTGTTTAAAGATGAAGTACGGCGCGTAGGCTTAGAACTAGGAATTCCAGACTATTTAGTATGGCGGCAGCCATTCCCAGGTCCCGGTCTTGCGGTACGTATTCTGGGTGCAATTACCCCTGAGAAGCTTGAAATTTTGCGGGAAGCGGACAGTATTTTCCGTGAAGAAGTTGCGAACGCCGGTCTTGAAAAGAGTATTAATCAATATTTTGCTGTTTTGACAGGTATTCGCAGTGTAGGAGTCATGGGAGATGAGCGTACTTATGATAATACTATTGCCCTGCGTGCTGTAACAACCAGCGACTTTATGACTGCTGATTGGGCACATATTCCGCATGAGGTACTGGCAAAGGCGTCTAATCGCATTACAAATGAAGTTCGTGGTGTGAACCGTGTCGTCTACGATATTACCTCTAAGCCTCCAGCAACTATTGAGTGGGAATAAATTGAAAAAGTCTGAAAACCCAGTGTTCATGCGGGTTTGCAGGATTTCAAAACCCTTGTTGATAAGATTTTGATAAGATTACACTTGAGCACCTTTATCGGATGTATCAAGTGGTTTGTGGGTAAAGAGTAATTTCTGAAGGCTCACAAAAACTCCATATTAACATTAAACCCCGTACTGACGGAATAAAGTCAGTACGGGGTTTTTGTCGTTTGCAGGGTTATTTCAGTTTATCCTTAAAGGCTTCTACAAAGGCATCGCTGAGTTCCTGTGACGGAACTTTCG
>CALWIX010000095.1 GCA_944380825.1 uncultured Clostridia bacterium
AGGCTAAGCCTACATGTAACGTCGATTCGCTCCCTCCGGTCGCTGAAATGCCGCTTGACGCGAGGACTCTGTCACGAGGACTGGGGGTGTAGGGGTTGTTTGAAAAACAAAAAGGGCTCCGTCCTTACAAACTCGCCGTTATCACGCTGCAATCAGCGCAGGGAGTTTGTGGGGGCAGAGCCCTTCTCCTTTACTTATCCAAAACCATCTGAAAGGAAAGACAAAGTAATCTTATTCTAACTTTTCTTTTCCGACAACTGTCAGAAAAACGGCAGATTCGGGAAGATTCTCTCGTAGTACACAGGAAAGGTCGCTTGGGGCAAAGAGGGACGGCCTGCGTGCGGCTTAGAGCACTTTCGAGAGAAAATCTTGAAGGCGAGGATTTTTCGGATTGCTGAAAAACTCTTGCGGATCGGCTTCTTCCAATACTTTTCCGTCATCCATAAAAAGTACGCGGGTAGCCACTTCACGGGCAAATCCCATCTCGTGGGTCACGACTACCATCGTCATACCCTCATCGGCTAATTGCTTCATAACCTGAAGCACCTCTCCTACCATCTCTGGATCCAGCGCGGAGGTGGGTTCGTCGAAGAGCATTACATCGGGCTCCATTGCCAGTGCACGCACAATGGCGATGCGCTGTTTTTGTCCGCCGGAAAGCTGGGCGGGATAGGAATCCGCTTTATCCTCTAGACCAACGCGGCGCAGAAGCTCCAGCGCTTTTTCTTTCGCTTGCTCCTCGGTTTTCAGCTTGAGTGTAACGGGGGCAAGGGTGATATTCTTTAAAATCGTCAGATGAGGAAACAGATTAAAATGCTGGAATACCATACCCATCTTCTGACGAAGACGATTGATGTCGCATTTCGGGTCGGTGATGAGTTGATTCTCAAACCAAATTTCGCCGCTGGTCGGCTCTTCCAGACGATTGAGACAGCGCAGGAAGGTGCTTTTACCAGAACCGGACGGCCCTACTACAACTACCTTTTCTCCCTTTTCGATCGTCTGATCGATTCCCTTAAGAACATGAAGATCCCCCGCCAATGTATGAAATGTTTTATTCAAATTCTTAACGGTAATCACTTCTATGAAGCCTCCTCTCCAAAACTCCTAACAGCTGTGTCAATCCAACAACCATAATCAAATAGATTAAAGCTACGCTGAACAACGGCACATACGGCTGCCAAGTCTGGCTTCTGAGAATATCGCCGATCTTCGTCAGCTCTTCTACGCCGATGAAACCAGCCACAGATGTCTCTTTTAACATAGTGATAAACTCGTTGCCGAGGGCTGGAAGTATGTTCTTAAGCGCCTGCGGAAAAATAATCTTGACCATCGTCTGTGTGCGGCTTAACCCTAAAGAACGTCCCGCTTCCATTTGACCTTTATCGATCGATTGGATGCCGCTGCGGGCTACCTCTGCCACATAAGCGCCTGAGTTGATACCGAAAGCAATGATCGATACAAAAATCTTAGAGACGTTCGGCGAGGTGATGACTATGTAATACATAATAAAAAGCTGTACCAGCATTGGCGTGCCGCGGATAACGGTCAGATAGATATTCGCAATGATCTCAAGCCAGCGGAATTTTTTATTTCCTGCCGTAAACACTTTAATCAGCGCCACAACCACGCCGATCACAATACCGAGCAGCACCGCAAAAATCGCGATCTCAATGGTATTAAATATACCCTGTACCAGATATTTCCACCGATCCTGCTCCACAAACGTCGCGTAAATCTGCTCGTACACGTCTGCCCACCAACTGTTAAACCATTCCATATCCTCACATACCTTTCCGGGCAGAGCGCCCGTTATTTTGCCGTTACAAAAAATTACCCTTTACCCTCTTATATGGAAGAAAAGGGCGGAGACGAACCCCGCCCTTTTAGGTTTAAAAATACTTATTTTTACGTGTTTTATTCCGCTGTGTCGTCGCCCAGATAGCTTTCAAGAATAGCGTCGAGCTCGCCGTTTTCTTTAATCTCGGCCAGTGTCTCGTTAACAACATCCAGCAGTTCCTGATTGCCCTTCTTCACAGCGAGACCATATTCCTCTTCTGTAAGAGCCTCGTCAAGCATCTTTACTTGTTCGGCGTTCTTTTCCACCAGTTTGGTAGCCGGATAGTTGTCGATGACAACAGCATCAATAGAGCCACGGATAAGATCCGCCACAGCATCCATACCCTTGCTCATACGGGAAATCTCAGCGCCTTCCACATTCTCGGTGCAGTAGGTATCGCCGGTGGTGCCGAGCTGTACGCCAATCTTCTTGCCTGCCAGATCGGCAGCAGACTGGATGTCGCTGTCAACACGCACGATGATCGACTGAGAAGCGCTGAAATAGCTGTCGGAGAAATCTACATCCTTCTCCGGGTCGATGGTCATACCAGCCGCGACAAAATCGCACTTATCGGTCTCCAGCTCGAGCGGCAGGGAATCGAAAGAAGTGTTGTTGATCTCCAGATCCACGCCCAGCTTGTCGGCAATCTTCTGGGAGATTTCAATATCAATCCCCTTATAATCGCTGCCCTCCATGTACTCAAACGGCTCGAACTCCGCGTTGGTGGACATAACGATATAACCGCGATCTTTAATGGCCTGCACCGTGCCGCCCTGCGCCGCTTCGGAAGAAGCGTCTTCCGATGTGGATGTGCTGGACTGCTCGGCAGAGGAAGTTCCAGCCTCTGTACCGGAAGTCGCCGGCGCGCTCGAGAACGCCGTAGCGGAAATCATCATGGCTCCAGCCAAAAAGAGCGCCGCAATTTTAGAAAACTTTTTCATTATGTATTATCTCCTTTTTCCAGACCTTTCGGTCGAGATGTGTGTGTATTATAACGCATAAATATACATTTGACAAGGCAATCCGTGCGGATTCTACTTTTTTTCCAAAAGCTTTTTATTATTTTAGTAAAAACAGTGGATTTCTGCTCATTTTTCCTTTTCGTTTGGATATTTCTTTTTCTTATTTCCAAACACAATAAAGGACGCGGGACACAGCCCGCATCCTTTCGTAAAATCATGCAAAACAACGCGAAGGTCTCTGCTTTTTAGATTAAAACGCGCATATCGGCAGGCAGCGGTGCACAAAAACGCAGCTCTGTGCCCGTTACGGGATGGGTAAATACAGCAAGGCAGCAATGCAGTGCCTGCCGGTCGATTCGATCTGTCGAACCGCCGTACATATCATCTCCCGCAAGCGGATGGCCAATACTCGATAAATGCACCCGTATCTGATGCGTCCGGCCCGTCTCGAGCCATAAACGCAGCAGCGTACACCCATCTTTCTGCGAGACAGCCGTCCAATGCGTCACCGCCTCCACGCCGCCTTCGCCTACCTCGCGGCAGATTCCGAATCCCTCCTTGTTTCGGATAGGGGCATCAATCACACCGCTTCCTTCCAAAACTCCTTCACATACCGCCAGATACTCTTTATGAATCCGGCCGGAAAGACGCGCAGCCGCATAGGGGTTCTTCGTCAAAACCATCAATCCGGTGGTGTCTTTATCGAGACGGCATACCGCCCGAAAAGCGCAAAAAATCCCTTTGCTTTGAAAGTAACCGAGGGCAGCGTTTGCCAGTGTGTCGGTATCATGGCCCGGCGACGGATGCACAGGCATCCCTGCCGGTTTGTTCACCACTAAAAGGTCATCGTCTTCATATACAATATCGAGCGGGACGGCTGTGGGCTCTAGGGCTGCTGTATCCTCCGGGATGGTCAGCTCTACAATGTCGCCTGCGTGCAGCAGATCGATTACCCTTGCGTGACGACCGTTACAGGTGATCCCCATAGGCACGTACTTCAGCCGGATCATCAGCCGCGACGACAGACCACACGGACCGCGCAGAAAACTTTTTAGCTTTCTGCCCTCCATTTCCGGCGGAACGGTGAAGGTAAGCTTGCGCATATATGTTAGTTCGCTGCGGAGAGGTTCGCGACTTGACCGCTGCTCTGAAGGACTCCTGCATAATCGACATAGCAGTAATTCATATCCACATTACCGGAAATACCGGAAACCGGCGCGCTGCCATACTGCCAAATGCTGATATTTCCGTCGTACCGCGGATTATCTACGCCCCAGTGGGCAACCCATTTATCGTATTTATTCAGATGTGCATCCGTCAGCTTGCTGGTATAAAAATTCGTGTAAGAATAGATCGCCGCGTCGTAGCCGGCCTGTTCAATCGTATCGCAGAAGGCGATAACAATGTCGGCGGCCTGCGCCGGGGTCAGGTTTTTCTGGGAAGGATCTTCTATATCAAACGCTATCGGGAAATCAAGTTTTCTGCCGCCGAGAATGCTCAGACACATTTCGGCCTCTTTGCGGGCCGCCTCTGGGGTGGTGGCATAGCTGTAATGGTAAACACCCACCGCAATGCCGTTGGAAACGGCTCCATTGTAATTGGCCTCAAAGTAAGCGTCGGTTTGAGTATCCCAGTTTTCGGAACCGTAACCGGTGCGGATCATGGCAAAATCTACGCCGGAAGCCGCCACAGAACTCCAATTTATATTCTTCTGCCAAGACGAAACGTCGATCCCCTTGAGGGCTACATGAGCTACGCAGGACTGGGAGCTGCCGTCCGGAGCCGTCGCTGTAATAATAGCGCGGCCCAGTTTCTTTGCCGTAACAACACCGTTTTGTACACTGGCTACG
>CALWIX010000096.1 GCA_944380825.1 uncultured Clostridia bacterium
ACATAGTAACCGTCGAAAGTTCGCGGGAAGAACCGAACTATTCTCAGATAGAGCAAGACAATAAAGATACCGCCTCTGCCGGCCCTCTTGAAAACAGCAGCGGGGACACACCTGCCAGCAGCTTCCAACAGGAAGAAGAAAATTCCGCCGACTTTACAGAGGAAAATTCTCCTACCGAAAGCAGCGACGCTGAAAATCCATCTGATTATACGGATAATTTTTCTGTGCCCACAGAGGACGTACAGGCCTTCGCCCAAACGATTCAGCAAGTTGTTGCAGATAAAGACTTAGAAGCGTTGGCCGATTTAATGGCGTTTCCCAATTATATTGGATTTTCTGACCAAGGGGAATTTATAAAGACAAAAGAGGACTTTTTGGCTTTGGGGAAGGACAAAATCTTTACGGATGCACTGATGTCGGAAATCGCACAGGCCGATACATCGGAATTATCTCCCAGTCAAGCGGGATTCTCTTTATCCAGCAGCGGAAGACCAAATATTATTTTTGGCGTTTCCGACGGCAATTTAGCGATTGTAGGAATGAATTACTGAGTCTTTCCAAAAATTTATCATTCATTTGACACTATTTTGGCATAAAAGAAGTCCGCATACGATGGCGTTGCGGACTTCTTTTTCTTTTATCTGCAAAAGGAAAAGGCGCCTTCTAACGAAGACGCCTTCCTTAATTTTTAGAAAAAATCAGCGAGGATACTTAACAGCGGCCTGTGCAGCAGCCAGACGTGCGATCGGCACGCGGAACGGCGAGCAGGACACATAATTAAGGCCTACACGGTGGCAGAACTCTACAGAAGACGGATCGCCGCCATGTTCGCCGCAGATTCCAAGATGGATGTCCGGGCGGGTCTTGCGGCCCAGCTCTGCTGCCATCTGTACCAGCTTGCCAACACCCTTTTGATCGAGGTGAGCAAACGGATCGGATTCGTAAATCTTGTTCTCGTAGTAATAATCGAGGAACTTGCCAGCATCGTCACGGCTGAAGCCGAAGGTCATCTGGGTCAAGTCATTGGTACCGAAGCTGAAGAACTCGGCTTCCTTCGCAATCTCGTCAGCAGTCAGGGCTGCGCGCGGGATCTCGATCATGGTGCCCACTTCATACTTCATATCCACGCCGGACTCCGCAATGATCTTGTCCGCTGTAGCGACAACAATGTTCTTGACGAACTTGAACTCGCGCTCTTCACCAACGAGCGGGATCATGATGTTCGGCACAACCTTAAAGCCGCACTTCTTCTGCACATTGATGGCAGCGTTAATGACAGCAGTGGTCTGCATCTCTGCAATTTCAGGATAAGAAACGCTCAGACGGCAGCCGCGGTGACCCATCATCGGGTTAAACTCGTGCAGGCCAGCGATCACGTTCTTGAGATCTTCCACAGAGATTTCGAGTTCGCCTGCGATCTCCTGAATATCCTCTTCCTTCGTCGGCAGGAACTCATGCAGCGGGGGATCGAGGAAGCGGATCGTCACCGGACGGCCCTCCATGACCTCGAACAAGCCCTCAAAGTCACCCTGCTGATACGGCATAATCTTCGCAAGAGCCTTTTTGCGCGTCTCGACGTCTTTTGCGACGATCATTTCGCGCATCGCCTTAATACGATCCTCTTCAAAGAACATATGCTCTGTACGGCACAGACCGATACCTTCCGCACCGAAAGCTCTTGCCTGCTTCGCATCGCGCGGCGTATCGGCGTTCGTATACACCTCAAGCTTACGAGCTTTATCAGCCCAAGCCATCAGACGGCTGAAATCACCGGAAATGGTGGCGTCCACAGTAGGAATGGCCTCGGCATAGATATTGCCGGTAGAACCGTCAATGGAGATATAGTCGCCCTCTTTAATGGTCTTGCCTGCGAGGGTGAACTGCTTCTTATCATAATCGACGACAATTTCGCCGCAGCCGGAAACACAGCAGGTGCCCATGCCGCGCGCAACAACGGCCGCGTGAGAGGTCATACCGCCGCGCACCGTCAGAATGCCCTGGGCAACGGCCATACCTTCGATGTCTTCCGGAGAAGTTTCCAGACGGACAAGGACGACCTTTTCGCCTCTGTCGCTCCACTCTTTTGCGTCTTCCGCAGAGAACACGACGCGGCCGCACGCTGCGCCCGGAGACGCGGCAAGGCCTTTGCCGATCACTTCTGCTTTCTTGAGCGCCGCAGCGTCAAACTGCGGATGCAGCAGGGAATCGAGCTGCTTGGGCTCAACGCGCAGAATGGCTTCTTCCTCGGTGATCATGCCTTCGTCCACCAGATCCACAGCAATCTTCAGAGCAGCAGCAGCCGTTCTCTTGCCGTTTCTGGTCTGGAGCATATAGAGCTTGCCATTCTCGATGGTGAACTCCATATCCTGCATATCTTTGTAGTGCTTTTCGAGTTTGTCCGCAATTTGAGCAAACTGATCGTACACTTCGGGCATTTCCTCTTTGAGGTGGCTGATCGACTGCGGGGTACGAATGCCGGCCACGACGTCTTCACCCTGGGCGTTGATCAGGTATTCGCCAAACAGCGCCTTTTCACCGGTTGCCGGGTTGCGGGTAAACGCAACGCCTGTGCCGGAACGATCGCCGGAGTTGCCGAATACCATCGCCTGCACGTTAACGGCGGTGCCCCAATCGTAGGGGATCTCGTTCATACGGCGGTAAACATTCGCACGCGGGTTATCCCAAGAGCGGAACACGGCCTTGACAGCTTCCATAAGCTGTACCTTCGGATCGGTAGGGAAGTCTTCGCCCTTGTGCTCTTTATAGAACGCTTTGAACAGCTTTACAAGCTCTTTCATATCATCGGCGTCCAGTTCAGTATCCTGCTTTACGCCCTTCTTTTCCTTCATGGCGTCGATGATCTTCTCGAACTCGGACTTCGGCAACTCCATAACGACGTCGGAGAACATCTGGATGAAGCGGCGGTAGGAGTCGTAAGCAAAACGCGGGCTGTTCGTAATCTTGGCAAGACCCTCTACAACCACATCGTTAAGTCCCAAATTCAGAATCGTATCCATCATGCCGGGCATGGACGCACGAGCGCCGGAACGCACGGAAACAAGCAGCGGGTTTGCGGGATCCGCAAACTTTTTGCCGCAGATTTCTTCCATCTTGGCAAGATATTCATAAATCTGCGCCTGGATGTCGTCGTTAATCTGACGGTTGTCGTTATAATACTGGGTGCACGCTTCGGTGGTAACGGTGAAGCCCTGCGGGACAGGCATTCCCAAAACGGTCATTTCCGCCAAGTTCGCGCCTTTACCTCCTAAGAGCTCTCTCATTTTTCCGTTGCCCTCGGAAAAGAGATAAACATACTTGTGGCTCATTGGTATCAACCTCCTGTTTTCTAAAAACCGGCCGAACGAGCAACTTCCTCCCAAAAATCCGGGCTGGTTTTCGGTTCCGGTTTGCTGGCAAACATAGCATAATAAACTTACTGTCCGCTTGTTTTATTATAGCAAAAAAAAAGTGAAAATGCTATATATTTTTTCGTTTTTCTCGTAAAGATATGCGCCATATAATAATAAAATCCTGCCAATTTCGCTTTAAAAAACAGGAACAGCGTTCCGCAAAACGGAACATCAACTTTCACTTGCCTGTCCTACCTATACGCATCCTGTAAATTATATCTGCGTTTTTTAAAACATCCGATTTTTCCCAAAAGATACGCGCATACAGCGCGTTTTATGCACGGAATCTGTCTGTAAAACACGGCGGAATCGGTGGAGGAAGCGGGGAAAAAAATAAGGAAGTTTCACAAAACTTGCTATTTTATCGAAGAAACGCTTGAAAAATTTCATTCTTATGAGATAATAGAAGAAAGGATAATCATTGTATAAAACAGGTAAAAGAAATATAAAACCTCAAAATCCGTCGGAGAAAGGAATTTCTCTTACGGTCTTTCTGTGCGCAAATAGCCGCAAGCGGTTAACTTCGCGGCTTATACACATATAAATCATCTTCTGTCAGCCCCTTTTGGGACGGCAGCCGATCGTTTTAGGAGGATATGCAAATGAATTTCCATGGAAAGGACATTAAAATCTTTGCCGCCAACGCCAGTCCACAGGTCGCTGCACAAATTGCAGAATGCTTAAACCTGTCGGTCGGAAAATCGGAGGTTTCCACCTTCAGCGACGGCGAGATTGCGCTTTCTCTGCGTGAGTCCGTGCGCGGCAGCGACTGTTTTATCGTACAATCCACCTGTGCTCCTGTCAATAACAATATCATGGAGCTTCTCATTATGATCGACGCGATGAAACGCGCGAGCGCCGCTCGTATTACGGCTGTTATGCCATACTTCGGCTACGCCCGCCAAGACCGTAAGGCCAAGGCCCGCGACCCGATTTCTGCCAAGCTTGTCGCGGATCTCATCACTACCGCCGGCGCCGACCGTGTGCTGACGATGGATCTTCATGCAGCACAGATTCAAGGCTTCTTCAACATTCCCGTGGATCACTTGCTGGGAGCGCCGCTGCTCTCCTCCTATCTGAAAGATAAAATCGGCGGCCATACAGACGATTACATTGTTGTCTCTCCGGACCTCGGTTCCGTTACGCGTGCGCGCAACTTTGCTGCCCGTATCGGCTGCCCGCTGGCCATTATCGACAAACGCCGCCAGAGGGCGAACGTGTGCGAGGTAATGAACATTATCGGCGATGTACGCGGCAAAAAGGTCATCCTTGTGGACGATATGATCGACACCGCCGGCACGCTGTGCAACGCTGCCGCCGCTGCCGTAGAACTGGGCGGAGCTACCGGTGTATTAGCCTGCGCCACCCACGCCGTGCTCTCCGGCCCGGCCATTGAGCGCATTAAAAACAGCTGCATCTCCGAGCTTGTTTTGCTCGACACCATTCCTCTGCCGGAGGAGAAGATCCTCCCGAACTTCACAATCCTTTCGGTAGCTCCGTTGTTTGCGGAAGCGATTGAAAGAATTTACGAAGACAAGCCCGTCAGCCCCATGTTTACCTGATTGGCTCTCTTTCTTTCTAAAAATAAAGCCCCAGACGGATTTTTTCGTCTGGGGCTTTTTCTTCTTTTATTTTTTTTCCTGTACGGTAGGGTTTTGGACGGACTCCAAGGCCTTGAGCGTCTCTTCCAAGGCAGAAAGCGGATCACCGTCTGCCGGAAGGCGCACGCTGATATACGGCCGCGAGCCCGCCGACACCATCACTCTCGATTTCAGAGCCGTGACAAGGGCGCGAATCTGCTCGGGATGAAGATCGTTTTTATACAGCAGCAGCTTGCCCTCCTGCTGTTTGACCTCCGAAACGCCCAAACGCGACGCCATATTGCGCAAAAGCGCCACATCGATGAGCCCTTTTACGGCGGCTGGCGGCTCTCCGTAACGGTCAATGAGCTCGTCTATTACATCGCTGGCGTCGTCGAAGCTGCGGATGTCGGCAATACGGCGGTAGATGTCTAGACGCTGGCTCAGGCTCGAAATGTATCCTTCCGGAATATGCGCCTGAATCTGCATATCCACAAGGCACTCGGCGTCGCCCGCGGGGACCTCTTCGCCCTTTTCGCGCTGGATCGCCTCGGTAAGCAGCTTTAAATACATATCATATCCCACCGACTCCATGTGGCCGTGCTGTTCTCCGCCCAAAATATTTCCGGCGCCGCGGATCTCCAAATCGCGCATGGCAATTTTGAACCCCGAACCGAATTCCGTAAATTCGCGGATGGCTGACAGCCGCTTCTGCGCCACTTCGGAGAGCACTTTGTTGCGGGTAAACGTCAGATACGCATAGGCCCGCCGCGACGACCGGCCTACGCGGCCGCGGATCTGATGAAGCTGGGAGAGGCCGAGGCGATCCGCATTATCGATAATCAGCGTATTTGCGTTGGGCACGTCTACACCCGTTTCGATGATGGTGGTACAGACAAGCACATCGATCTCGTGATCGATGAGCATACGCCAAACCTCCGAGAGTTCGTGCTCGCTCATTTTGCCGTGGCCGATGCCGATGCGCGCGTCCGGGATCAGTTTCTGAATGCCTGCGGCGACGCGTTCGATGCTCTCCACATCGTTGTGCAGGTAATACACCTGTCCGCCCCGGCGCAGTTCGCGGCGGATGGCGTCGGCGATAATTCCTGTATCATGCTCGAGCACATATGTCTGCACGGGATGGCGGTCGTGGGGGGCTTCTTCGATGACCGACATATCGCGTATGCCGGAGAGCGCCATATTGAGCGTGCGCGGGATGGGCGTAGCCGAAAGCGTGAGCACATCCACATTATTGCACAGCGTTTTCAGCCGCTCTTTGTGCGCCACGCCGAAGCGCTGCTCCTCGTCAATGATGACAAGACCGAGCCGGCGGAACTGCACATCCTTCGAAACAAGACGGTGCGTACCCACGACAATATCCACTTCGCCCCGGCGCAGACGGTTGATGATGTCCTCCTGCTGTTTGGGCGTACGGAACCGCGAAAGCAGTTCCACCTTTACGGGAAAGCCCTCCATGCGGCGCTGGATGGTTTGATAGTGCTGCCATGCAAGGATGGTAGTGGGGACGAGGATGGCGCACTGCATGGAATCGGTAACGCATTTAAACGCGGCGCGCAGCGCCACTTCGGTTTTGCCGAATCCCACATCGCCGCACAGCAGGCGGTCCATGGGGGCCTCGCGCTCCATATCGCCTTTAATCTCGTCGATGCAGCGAAGCTGATCCTCCGTCTCCTCATATTCAAAATGCGCTTCAAAATCCCTCTGCCACTCTGTATCCGAGGGAAAAGCGTGGCCTTTGGCCTGCATCCGGGCGGCATACAGCTTGATGAGATCTTTGGCCATATCCTTTACGGCAGAGCGCACGCGCGCTTTCGTCTTTTGCCACTCGGCGCCGCCCAAACGGTGCAACTTGATTTGGGCGTCTTCGCGAGGGCCGATGTATTTCGATACCATATCCAGCTGCGTGACCGGCACATACAGCGTATCGTTTTTGGCATAGCGCAGCTTGATGTAATCCTTCACAATCCCCTGCATTTCGATTTTGTGGATACCCTCAAAAATACCGATGCCATGAGAAGCGTGCACCACATAATCGCCCGGGGTAAGGTCGGCGAGACTGTAAATCTGCTGACCGTTTTTCGGACGTTTGCGTCCCTTCGCCTTGGCCGTGCCCAGAAGCCTCCCGTGCGTAATCAGCCCAAAAAAGGAGGCAGGATACTCCAGCCCGGCCGAAAGCGCGCCGGGACAGACTACGACCGATCCACGGGGGATGTCACCGGGCTGCTCTTGATAGGTAGCTGTAACGCCATGGGCCGCCAGATCAGCGGCGGTGGTGCGGGCAGCGCGCTCGCTGCCGGCCAGCACGACGCAGGCCCATTTGTTGTGCAGCATCGCCTGCAGATCCTCGGCGAGAAGCTCAGTGCTGCCACCCCACACGGAAAGCTGGCGCACACTCAGGTTCACTAGTTCCCGCAGGGGGGTGGGATAGCTGCTGTGGGCAAAAATATCGAGATATACACCCCCCAGACGCTCGATCTCCTGCTGGGCGTAGGCCATATCGCCGCTGTAGCAATCCAATCCGCGGCACAGCACCCCCTCTGCCAAATAGTCCCGCAGATCCTCTCCCCACTGCCACTGCACGCTGCGCATACGCTCGGTGACCTTCGCAGGTTCCGAAACAAACAGAATCATCCCCTCTGCATAGTCGAACAGCGTGGCGGGCTTTTCGTACAGAAGCGGAATATATTTATCCAGACAGGAGAGGCGGCCTTGGGCGCAAAGCCTGTCGGCTTCATCCAAAAGCTTCTCTTTAGCGATGGCCGCCGTTTTGCCGCGCAGAGAAGCGGCATGGCGGCGAATTTTCTCTGCCAGCTGCTCTGGTTTGCCGGCGAGCGCTTCCACCGCGGGAGAAACGGTGATCTCTTCCGCGCCATCGGTACGGCGCTGTGATTCCAGATCAAAATAGGAGAGCGTGTCGATCTCGTCGCCCCAAAATTCGATGCGTACCGGATGGGACGCATGGGGCGGGAAGAAATCCAAAATTCCGCCTCGGTGAGAAAACTGTCCCGGTCCGCCGACCTGATCGGCTCGTTCATAGCCGCACGAAACGAGCGCTTCGATTACAGCCTGCTGCGCTATTTCCTGCCCCGCAGACAGGCGCAGGCAGCGCCGTTTCATTTCGGCAGGAGGCAGCGTATATTGCAGCGCCGCGTCGATGCAGGCGATCACGCAGTCGCACGTTCCGGAGAGCACGCGCTCCATGGCAAGCAGGCGCTGATGTTCATATTCATGCGAAGCGCCTTCCGAATCGCGCAGGCTGAAATCTCGCGCGGGATAGAAAGCGGGCTTCATGCCCATGGCGGCAAGATCGTCAGCCATTCGCTGCGCTTCGGATTCGTCCGCCGCTATGACCAGCGCGCCGCGGCCTGTCCTTTGTGACAGCGAGTAAACGAAGTTCGCCTTATGCACGCTGGAAAGTCCGGTAGCCGCCGCCGGAAGCCTATTTTGACGGATGGCGTCCTCAATCGTTTGAAATTCTTTCAGGCGGGAAACAGCCTTTGTCAGGAATTCCATAAAATCCTCCTTTGGTGGGTCGATCCGCTCTGGCTGCGGACATGGAAAAGCCCGGGGATCTGCCTGATTCCCGGGTATTTGGATTGATTCTATTGTATTTCAGGAGTTAAAGCGGTTCATGGCCTCGTTGATTTTTCCCTGAACCATCAGCTCCACTGCGCCCGCGGCGTGCTCAGCCGCCTGCGACAGCGCCTGTCTTTCCTGGGCCGAAAACGTAGAGAGCACCCAGTCCGCCAAATCCCACTGCGGTGTCGGCTTTGCCCCTACGCCCATTTTAATCCGCGGAAAGGTATCCTTTCCCGAAAGATAAATAATATTCTTCATCCCGTTATGGCCGCCGTCGCTGCCTTTGCGGCGGATGCGCAGCTTTCCTGGGGGAAGAGAGATGTCGTCGTAGATAATAATCGTTTTCTCTGCGGGGATTTTATAAAACGCCATCGCTTCCTGTACGCTTTGGCCGCTCAAATTCATGAAAGTAGAGGGCTTAAGAAGCAGAACTTTTACCCCGCCGATGACAGCCTCTTTGCATAACCCTTTGAACTTGAGCCGATCGATTTTTACGCTATATTTTTCCGCAATAAAGTCTATGGTCATAAAACCCGTGTTATGCCGTGTGTTTTCATATTTAGAACCGGGATTTCCCAGCCCCACTACCAAATACTGCACGGGTCCCGGCGGAACGATGGATCTTGAAAAGAAACGTTCTAACATAAAACTCTATTTTCTCCTACGTATTCTGCTGCTTTTTTCGAAACTTTAAGCTGTTTTGAGGTCTATTCTAAAACTAAACGCTCTCCTGCGTTTAGGCTTTCTAGGCAGGGCGCAGCCTACTCCATTTTAATCCATACCACACAGTTACACAGGCGGGGCAATAGCTGCCCGCCTCTTCTTTACACAGATATGCGCAACAACAGCCCCCTCAAGCAGGACGCTTGGGAGGGGCTGGGGTAGGACGTTTGGGACACTGATAAACATCTTCCGTTTTCGAGGAAGCCGGCTGTGTATAACCGGGAAGCAAGGTCAGGCACTCTTTGGGACAAGCATTGACACAGCTGCCGCACTGCACACAATCGAAACGGTTGATCGTCCATGTGGCGTCGGCACGATCGATCCGAATTGCACCGGGCGGGCAGGATCGCATACACAATCCGCAGAGGATACAGTTGTCTGTTTTAATCTCCACATGGCCGCGCATACGCTCCGGATAATCGGCCGGCTGGTACGGATACCCTACCGTCGCTGGCTTTCGAAATAAATTTTTAATGCTCGTGCGGGCAAACGTGAGAAACTTTCTGTTTTCCATACGATCACCTCTCTGTGCAGCTAATGCACGGATCTATCGTCAAAACCAGCAGAGGAACGTCTGCAAGCTGACAGCCTTTCACCGTTTCGAGCATAGGGGGAATATTGCTTGTAGTGGGGGTGCGCAGACGGAACCGATCCAAATTCTTCGTGCCGTTGCCCTTCACATAATAAATCGCTTCACCACGCGGCTGCTCAATACGCATAAAATACTCTCCGGACGGGCTCCCCTTTACCGGTACCGCGATGGGTCCTTCCGGAATTTTGCCAATGGCCTCGCGGATAAGGCGGAATGATTGTATAAGCTCTTTCAGACGCACCTCGCAGCGCGCATAAGAATCTCCGTCGGCCGCCGTAATGGGCGCCACTTCCAGATCCCCATAAGCTCCGTAACCTGTCATGCGCACGTCGTACTCCACGCCGCTGGCACGAAGCATCGGCCCTACCGCGCCGTACAAAATCGCCTGATCCCTTGTGAGCACGCCAAGGCCGCACAGCCGGCTCTGCACCGTATAATCGTGCAGGAACGTCTCCATAATGGGCTTGAGCTCGCGTTCCATGTCGTCCATTGTTTGCGAAATCTCGCGAAGCATTTCAGGGGTGATGTCTTTGAGCACACCACCTACACAGTTGACAGAGAAAATAATCCGGCCGCCGGTAGTGGCGTCCATCATGGAAAGAATTTTTTCACGCAGCCGCCAAGACTCCATAAACAAACTTTCAAAGCCAAGGGCGTCCGCCAAAAGGCCCAGCCACAACAGATGGCTGTGAATACGGCTCATTTCGATCCAAATGGTACGCAGGTATTCCGCCCGCGGCGGCACTTGGATATTCATTACATGTTCCACGGCTTCACAGTAACCCATGCCGTGGCCACAGCTGCAAATGCCGCAAACGCGCTCGGCAATATACACATACTGTTTAAAATCCTTCTTTTCCACCAGTTTTTCCAGTCCCCGGTGGATAAACCCGATGCTGGGAACGGCTTCCACGACGGTTTCATCCTCCAGCACCAAATCCAGATGAATCGGCTCCGGCAGCACCGGGTGCTGCGGGCCGAACGGTATAATACTTCTTTTTGCCATAGCGTTACCCCTTTTCCTTAAACGGAGTCTCTTTTTCGATGCGGTACAGCTTGTGATGATAATTAGGATCCAGACTCTCTATCTGTACGCCGAACAGCTCCGAGGCCTCGTTTTCCTGCAGAAAGGCACAGGGATAGATCTGCGTAATACTCGATATTTTTTCTTCCATACCGACAAGCAGGCGGAGCGTGATCATATCGTAATCTTTACAAAAAGAATAGCTCATCTCGTAGCCGCTGTCTATGCGAACGGCACAAATCTGCGCCAGCCGCCAGCTGTGCATTTTCATCTCGATGACTCTTTGATAAAAATCCTGTATTTCAATTACTTCTATTATATTTTTACAGTCCATTGCGCAGCCTCCCGTCATTTTGCGTTTTTCTGCCGGCGATATTCCTCGCGTTTCTTATCCAAAATCGCCACAGCCTGTACCACGCCGTCGATAATGGCTTCCGGACGGGCCGCGCAGCCGGGCACGTACACATCTACGGGGATCACTGTATCGATACCACCCTTAATATTATAACACTCTTTAAAAACACCGCCCGTACAGGCGCAAATTCCCACGGCTACTACCACTTTCGGCTCCGGGATCTGGCTGTATAGCTGCTTGACGACCGGCTCGGTCTGGCTGTTTACCCCACCGGTAATCAGCAGAATATCCGCCTGAAAGGGGTCGCCTGTGTTGATAATTCCAAACCGCTCGATGTCATATTTGGGGGTAAGGCAGTCGAGCACCTCTATATCGCAGCCGTTGCAGCTGCTCGCGTCGTAATGGAGCAGCCACGGCGATTTTGACACTTTTGCCATCTGTACAGTTTCCTCCTTTTATTTCAGCAGCATGAGGATTAAAAGGTTCACACCGCCAAAAAGCAGCGTGATTACCCAGCAGCTATCCAGCAGCGTTTTCCACTTTAAACGCGCGCTGGCGTTGTCCCATAGCGTCTCCAAAAAGAAGATGACAGCGCACGCGGCAATGGCCAGCGGCCAGCTCCACCAATTCCCGTTGAGGAAAAACAGGCAGAAGATCCCCAAAATCAGGATCATTTCGTAGTACTCGGCGATATTCATAATCGCCAGCGTTGGACCGGACATCTCCGTTGTCAATCCTTTTACCATCTCTTGGTGAGCATGGTGGCTGGTGGAAAGATCGAACGGCGATTTACGGAATTTAATGGCTGCTGTAAACATGAACCCCAGCAACATGCCCGGCATAAACAAGACGGAACTATACTGCTGACCAATAATGTCGGATACCTGAAACGATCCAGAAGACAGATAGAACCCCACCGCGACGATGAGAGTAAGAGGCTCGTAGGCCATCATTTGAATCATCTCACGGCCGGCGCCGAGATTCGCATAGGGGGAAGAATCGCTCGACGCTCCCATAATCAGAAACATATCGGCTGTCGAAAGAATGAACAGGCACATCAAAATATCTTTGCCGGCAAACAGCATCGACCCTGCAATGGCCAAAAACACCAGATAGCTTAGGTTCAAAAGCATTTGCACGTTGTTTACGGCAATCACTTCTTTCGAGAACAGCTTCCCGATATCATAAAACGGCTGGAGCAGCGGAGGCCCTTTGCGCCGCTGCATCCGGGCGCTGATGATGCGGTCGATCCCATCCAGAAGCCCGCCGGCCAGCGGAGCCAGAATCAGGTATCCTATTACCGATAACACTTGCATTTATACCGCACCTCCCAAAATCAGACAGAAAATCACCACGAGGATAGCCGCCGAAAAATAGATCGAGGGGCGCATCAGGCGGCGCATGCCGAACTGATAGCGTAAATACCAGTTGCTCAAATACAGGTGTTCCGGCTCGCCCAGACTGTTGACGAAGTAGCGGTCATCGCCCTCATTGACACCGCTCATGTAAATAGGCACAAGCTGTTTGTGCGCCGCCTTCGATACAAAGAACATCGACAGCGGCACAATTCCGACAGAAACAAGCATAATAGCCATCGTGTTAAGCACTTCCATCGACAGAACCGGTCGCGCATACCCAAACAGCTCGAGCATAATCGGATCTACCAAATTTGTAGACAAAAGCGGGAACAAGAGGCACAGAAGCAGCATACACCCCGCATGCACAAACATAGACAGATATTCGTCGCGGCGCGTTACGTCGGTGACGTTGTCGCGGGCGTGGTGCTGCGAAATCAGCTTCGAGAGCCACTTGGTCCAGTAGAACATCGTCGTGGCGCTGCCGAAAGCGATGAAGATAACGAGCAGCACGTTTTCGGAATCTACAAAGGCACGCAGCGCTACCCATTTGGAAATGAGCATACCGAAAGGCGCCAGATACATCCCGGCAATACCGATGCCCATGATGTACGTCAGCTTCGGCAGACGCAGCAGCATACCGTGCATATCTTCAATATCACGCGAACCGAGGCAGTTCTCTGTAGCGCCCACGGACTGGAACAGCATCGATTTACTCACCGAATGGAAGATCATCAGCAGCACCGCTCCCCATACCGTTTCTTCCACACCGATACCGGCACATGCCACGATCAACCCCAGATTCGAAATGGTAGAGAAAGCCAGCACCTTTTTGCCGTCGTTCTGCGCAATGGCCATCATGCTGGCCGCTATGAAGGTAAATCCGCCGATGAGCGAAACCATCAGCCCCACAATCGTGTCGTTAAGCGCCGGGGCAAGACGGATGAGCAGATACACGCCCGCTTTCACCATGGTGGCGCTGTGCAGCAGCGCGCTCGACGGCGTGGGCGCAACCATCGCCCCCAAAAGCCAAGAGGAAAACGGCAGCTGCGCCGATTTGGTCAATCCTGCAAGGCACAGGCACGCCACCGGAAGCGGTGCCCCCCACAGGACAAGATCCGACATCTGGACGCTGTGGATGGTAAAAGCCATGATGGCAATCCCTGCGGCAAAACCAAGACCGCCCAGCAGATTCATCCACAAAGCGGTAAAGCTGTTGCGCACGGCTTCTTCGGTACGGGTATAGCCGATAAGCAAAAAGGAGATGACGCTTGTAATCTCCCAGAAGAAATACATCCAAATCAGGTTCAGCGACAGCACCAAACCAAACATCGCCGCCAAAAAGAAAAACAGCATCGAGAAAAAGAACGGCTGCCTGTCCTTAAATTCTTTATGATGATGGTGGTATCCTTTCATATATCCCACCGCATAGATGCAGATAAAGCCGCCTACAAACGCCACAATCACGCACATAAGCAAAGCAAGGCGGTCAACAAGCATATGTTCCGCTTCGGGAAGATCCGTTGTCAGTTCTACATAAAACAGAAGGCTCGTTTGCGCTACTGATAAAAGCGCGGCAAAAAACCTTTTATACTTTATGCTTAAAACAACAATTAACCCCATTAAAAACGCTTCGCCAACCATCATAAGATGATCGACCATTTCCGTATTGACATACACCTTTTCTATCATGGATCCATTTTGGATCCAGCTGGCCACAAACGCCAGCGATAGAACCATAACGCTTCCTGCTCCTACATAAACTACCACCCCGCGGGCTTTTTCCTGCCGGATAAAAGAAAGCAGGACAGCAAATACAGCCGGCACACCGATCAAAACCGGGATCAGCCCCATGAAAACAACCTCCTTATTGTAAGATCGCCGCCATATCTTACACTTATCGTCTTATCAACCGGACGACCTTATAAAATTCCTACATTTAGTTATAGTACTTTCTTGCCATTTTGACAAGAGCATTTTAGAATAATTTCTTCTTTTTCCACAATTTAAAATCCGATTACGTCATATTTTCTGTCATTGCTCCGTGAAAAAGTTATTAACCACACCGCCTGTCTGTATGGAAGTCATAGAAATTATGGGCGTTATGTACTCTGCGTTTCAAAGACAATGATTAAGCGGATTTTTATACGGCAAGGCGTCGGACTCTTGTCAAAGAAAGATTCGTATGCTACTATAATGATACTTTACATTTGCGAAAGGAGGTCATAAACTTTGAAGAAAAAAGGAAATTTAATGGTACGTAGGGCGCTGGCTGCCGCACTTGCATCGATGGCAGTTATTTTGGCAGGGTGTTCTGCCAGAAGTGAGATAGCGCCTGACTCCTTCCAATCAGCAGCCGAGGGCGCTGGTTTTACCGTCACACAGGAAGAATCCGAACAAGATGTGGCCGCTTATTATACGGCTGTCAAAGAAGATGCTGCTGTTTCTTACTTTGAATTTAACAATGCGTCCGACGCACAAGCTGCCTATGCAAGCTTAAAAAAATCGATCGCCACCAGCGGCGCTTCTGTTGTAGAATCAGATGCTTTCTGTAAATATTCCGTCACAAACGGGGAAATCTATCATATCATTATCCGCAGCGGTACAACACTTGTTTATGCAAAATCACCGTCTTCCCAACAGGAGTATGTCGATCAACTGGTTGATTCTCTCGCTATTTAATTCTTTGCCACACGTCGCAAGCGTGTACTTTTGCGATAAAAACAAGGAGGAATTTAAAGATTGAAACGCATTATGGTGCTTTTAGCAGCCGCGGTGGTCCTTCTTGCGATCCCCCTTTCGTCGCTGGCCAGAAATCTTACCGAAGCCTATCCTATGGATCAAACCTCCGCACCCGAGCAAACCAGCAAGCCGCATGAATTTTACTCGGCTGCCGAATCGGCTGCACCGCCTGAAACGGCACAGAACGTAACGCTGGACGCTTCGTCGCTGTCGCTGTATGCAGGTGATTATGTGGAACTGCGTGTCACAACCGAAAACGGCGGCGATTGGGAGCCTTTCGTTCAGGGCGACTCTGCTTTGTGTGAAAAAACAGGCAGCCCAGAGGATCCGCGTCTGCGCGTGACGGCTCTTTCTGCGGGGGATGCATATGTAGGTGTTTCCATAGACGGCGCTGTTAAAACAATCCCTGTGCAGGTGATGGCATCGCCTGTGCATATCGATACTGCTTCCCTTTCGACACAAGCCGGCGAAATTTACGGTTTCGTTGTGCAAACCGATGGTACCGAACCGCAGCTATCTGTGGACTCGATCGCTTATGTGAAACAAGTAGAAAAAACAGGTCTGCCTGAAAACAGCTGGTACTACGAGATTACAGCCCTCGCTCCCGGACAAGCAAGGGTATGCGCCCAAGCGGGAGAGTACCGCGCGGCGTTTCCCGTATCGATTGCCGAATCGGATATTTTACGAAAAGCGCAGGAATATGACAGCCCCACTTCGTGGCTGGTTTTAGCGGATCTCAGTGCCCAGAAAACAGTCGTTTTCCGCGGTCAAAAGGGAAACTGGCGTATAGAGCGCGCTATGAACTGCTCCAGCGGTGCTCCCGATACTCCAACACCTACCGGGATCTACCATGTGCAAAGCCGCGGAAGTTGGTTTTTTAATAAATCCCTCGGCGAGGGCGCCCAGTGGTACGTTGGTTTTTGGGGGGATTATCTGTTCCATTCCTTCCCTATGGATAGCAGCCGCAAAGTAACCGATTACCGTCTGGGACAGCCTCTTTCCCATGGATGTATCCGTCTGCGCACAGACGAGGCTAAATGGCTTTACGATAACCTACCATACCATACGACTGTCGTCATTTATTGACGATGCTAAAAATTATTTTCGGGGAAATGGAAGATCCTCTTGCATTTCTCCGAAATTTATTTTATATTATAATGTATACATGAAATATACAAGTTGCTCTTGATTTTAAACAATAAAAACCAAACGGCTACTGCGCCGATATGTGAAAGGACGCATGAAGATGAAATATATTTGTATACCCGAACCTGGTAAAGTAGAGATTCGAGAGGGAGAAGCGCCCCGCCCACGCGAAGGATATGCGATTCTTCGGGTGCTTTACGGAGGCATCTGCGGCTCTGATCTCGGTACATATAAAGGTACATTTCCTTATGTATCGTACCCGCGGATTCCGGGACACGAATTTTCAGCGCAAATCGTGCACGTAGGCGCCAACGATTTTGGTCTGCGGGAAGGCATGATCGTCACCTGCAATCCATACTTTCACTGCGGCCAGTGTTACTCCTGCCGCCGCGGCTTCGTCAACTGCTGCACTTATAACGAAACCATGGGCGTCCAACGCGATGGAGCGTTCTGTGAATACATCTCCATGCCTGTCGATCGCATTTACGACGGAAAAGGGCTTTCGGCTAAAACGCTCGCCGCCATCGAACCCTTCTGCATCAGCTATCATGCCGCGAAACGTGCACAAATCCAGCCGGGCGAGCGCGTACTTATCGTGGGGGCAGGAACCATCGGCTATTTGGCGGCCGCCGCGGCTACGGCGATGGGCGCCCATGTTACCATCTGCGACATAGCGCCTGAAAAGCTCGCCTTTGCAGAAAAAAATGGCGTCGCTGCTCACACGATCCTCAACTGTTCGCAAGAAGCGTTTTCACAGGCTGCCGATGAAATTACTGGCGGAGATGGATTCGACGTCTGTATGGAAGCGGTGGGGCGTGCCGACACATTTCTCGACTGTATAAATGCAGCGGCCTTCCACGGGCGTGTGATTGATATTGGCGTAGGGAAGGACAACCTCAATTTCTTCTACACCATCATCCAAAAAAAGGAGCTCGCCATTTACGGATCCCGCAATGCGCAGAAACGCGATTTTCTTGAGCTTATCGATCTGGTAAAAGAGGGAAAAGCCGATTTGGACTGTGTAATCTCGAAGGTATACGATTTTAAAGACGCCGCTCAGGCATGGAGCGACTTCTCTGCGCAGCAGGGAAGTCTGCTGAAAGTCATGCTGAAATTTTGCTGACATAAAAGCAGGGAAGCACAGCCATAGGGCTGTGCTTCCCTTTTTTGTACGGATCAGCGGCTTTGGGTGTTAATATATTCGGGGCGGAATTTAGAATAAAGGATTTTCTGCCCATGGTACAATCCATAATAGCCGGAGAGCATATAGCTGATGGCCACCGCTAAGAAGTAGAACAACGCCCCCTGGGCGCCAAATAGTTCTATGCTGATGATGACGGACGTCATAGGACAATTCGTTACACCGCAAAACAAGGCCGCCATTCCCAAAGCGGCAGAAAAGGAAGGCGAAAGCCCTAAAAGTGGACCTACAACACAGCCAAATGTAGCGCCGATGAAAAAAGTAGGCACAATTTCGCCGCCCTTAAAGCCCGAGCCCAGCGTCACAGCGGTAAACAGGATTTTCAGCGCAAACGCCCACGGAAGCGCCTGCCCCGCAGCCGCCGACACAATGACGTTTGTGCCCGCCCCGAGATAATCCTTCGTTTGGAACACAAGGGCAAGCACGATCACCCCTGCTCCGCCTACGGCAATGCGCAGGTATTGGTTTGGAAAAAAGCGCTGAAACACGGCGGCAGACTTGTGCAGCGCCACACAGAAAACGATACTCAGCCCCGCGCACAATACGGCAAGGCCCGCCGTCTGTGCAAAAGAAGCCGGGGAAAGGGACGGGATACCGGAAATTGCATAGCTGGTGGGGTTTGTCCCCAAGGCAGCCGCTATCCCGTATGCCGTCACAGAAGATACCGCACAGGGTACAAGCGCGGAATAATGCATGATGCCCACACTGATAACCTCCATGGAAAAAACAGCCGCAGCAATCGGTGTACCAAACAGCGCAGAAAAAGCGGCGCTCATGCCGCACATGGTGATGATGTGCAGATCCTTTTCATCTAAACGGATGATTCGGCCAAGCTCGTAGGCAATTCCTCCGCCAAGCTGCAGCACAGCACCTTCACGCCCAGCGGATCCGCCAAACAGGTGCGTAATAACGGTGGAAATCGAAATAAGAGGTGCCATGCTGCGCGGCAATGTATTCTGCTCCCTTATCGTCTCAAGCAAAAGGTTGGTTCCTTTGGGGCGTTCAATCCCACAAGCACGGTATAAAAACACGATCAGCAAACCGCTCGCCGGAAGCAGCAGCACCATCCATGGGTGAGAATCCCGTGTTTCGGCTGCCCACTCGAGCGCAAAATGGAACGCTGTGCCTACCGCTCCCATGATTCCGCCCACAATAAGAGATATCGCCAGCCATCTGGCAAAATCTCTGCTATGTTCTATTCCATCTTTTATTCTTTCCATTCTCAATCTCCTTTTGCCGCGGGATGTTTTCAAGCCTTGGGGGGCTTCCCATTCCTTATCTTGTTAGCAGCATACCTCATTTCATCGAGAGATGCCTACTGCCTTAGTGTATATAGGCCTCCTGTGCACCCACATTCATGTGCAGATATTATGATTATACCATGCTGAAAAAAGAAAAGAAATTATGTAATTTTTTTTAATAAAAAACTTTTTAGCTTCCAAACACGTCTAAATAATAGAGAAAGGAAATATACAGGCATACGCACGCGCAGCGTACGCTGATTAAATAAGAGTTCGAGTAAGAGATAGAGAAAAAGAGGGATCCCGCTATGAACAAAGTATCAGATATCCAACGGCTGCAGCTTGTAAAAGAATATCTGCAAAATAATCAAAGAGCCTTTTACCGGTTGGCATACAGTTATACAAAAGATTGCGACGCCGCTATGGATGTGGTGCAGGATTCTGCGGTAAAAGCAATTTCTAAAATCTACACCCTGAAAAATCCGGATTTTTTAAAAACATGGTTTTACCGCATCTTGGTAAATGAATCCATCAACTATCTGCGCAGGCAAAAACATCTTTCTTTCGAGGATCAAGCCGATTTTCTGCAGGCTCCTCCCGGAAAGGATATTCCTGAAGCGGTGGATCTGTACCGCGCTGTGCAGCGATTAGAACCCAAAATACGTACCATCATACTGCTTCGGTATTTTGAGGATATGAAGCTTGAAGAAATTGCAAGTGTAACACACACTAATCTTAGTACTGTAAAATCAAGACTTTATAAGGGCCTGCATATTTTGCGGTGCGATATGAAGGAGTGAGCAATAACTATGAAATCCGAAAATTTTTTTCAAGGCGCTAAAAAAGTTTATGAATCGATAGAAATTCCCACGGAACTTTCCTCGCGCATGGAATCCGCTATCGATACCGCTATGCCCAAACACCACTATTACTATCGGCAGGCCGTCTGTGCGATGGCGGCATGCTTTGCACTGTTCGTCACCGCGCTCAATACTAATCAAGTATTTGCACAGAGCGTCTCTGAACTTCCGATTGTGGGCACCGTCGCGAAAGTATTCACCTTTCGGGAGTATACATGGCACGACGCCTCCCGTGAAATTACGGCGCAGATCCCCGCTGTTTCCGGCACAGGAAACGACGATTTAGAAGCACGTGTCAACGCCGAAATTCAAACGCGTGTGGACGCTATCTTAGACGAAGCCAACAAACGCAGCGAACTGGAGCATAAAGCGTTTTTAGAAACGGGAGGAAACGAGGAGGATTACATTCCTGTGACCGTTACCGTCACGTATGACATCAAATCTTCGAACGAAAAATATCTCTCTTTTACGATCACAGAAACGGAAGTACGGGCTTCTTCTTACACTGAGCACATGTTCTATAACCTCGATCTGACTACCGGTGAGGACATCACTCTCGAAGACCTTCTCGGCGAAGATTGGAAATCCATTGCGGACGAGAGCATCCGGGAACAAATCGCCCAGCGCAGTCAGATAGAGGGGAACATCTATTTCGACGGATCCGATGGAATTCCCGGCTTTGAGAGCGTGGGCGATCATCCGAATTTTTATATCAATGCGTCCGGGAATCCTGTTATCTGTTTCGATAAATACGAAATTGCTCCCGGCTATATGGGAACGCCGGAATTTGAAATTCCGCTTCCCAGCGAACAGACCGATTCGTAAGCTTCGGCAATTGCCTCGGCAAAAAACCGTATAGAAGTAAACATCTGATTATCCTTTTCGTAAAATAGCCAGCCGGCCCCTGCGTACAGCCTTCCTTTCCCGCTTCCGAGCAGAAAAGCAGCGCGCAGGGGCCGGTGTTCTATACATATATATAAATAAGCATCCATTTTCTTTGCGCCGCCACTGTAACATGCGCAATTTCCCTAGCGCGATCCCAACACAGATGCACGCGCCGTTTGTATGTCGGCCGCAGGCTTTCGCGCAGGCGCACATAAAACTATAAAAAGCAGCTATTGCACTTATTTTTTGCCGCGCTTTCTGTAATCCTCGTCGATGCGTTTTTTCCACTCGGCCCCCAAAGGCGCGCTGCAGCGCACCGCCGTGATCGCTTCGCTGAGCACATCATAGTTCAGCTGCGTACCGATGCTGTCGCAATGGTAATTGACAGCTCTGTCTGCACCGATTCCGAAGCGCCCCGCCGTCTCCACCGCATCGATGTTCGCGCCGAGGAACAGAAACTCCCAGCCGTATTTCGATTTCTGCCGCTCGATCATCTGCTTGACCTTCTCGCTGCTGTAAAAGCGGCTGGCGTTCTCCATGCCGTCGGTCGTAATGATAAACAGCGTGTGCTCCGGCACATCCTCCGCCCTCGCATACTTGTGGATATTCCCGATATGGTGGATCGCCCCGCCGATGGCATCCAGAAGAGCCGTGCAGCCCCGCACTGTGTAATCGGCGCTGGTCAAGGGCTTTATCTTTCGAATATCGACTCGGTCGTGGATAACCTCGCTGCTATTATCGAAGAGGACGGTGGACACCAGCGCTTTGCCGCCCGCTTTCTTCTGTTTTTGAAGCATCGAATTAAACCCACCAATGGTGTCGGCCTCCAGTCCGCTCATTGAACCGCTGCGATCGAGGATGAATACGATTTCCGTTACGTTTTTCTTCATGATACTGCCTCCTGTTTCCTAAAAACTGTGACTGTTTTTCTTTCTCTTACAGTCACAGTATAGACGAAACCGTATTCTGTTTGGTCGCCTGAAAGGCGACATTCAAAACATTCCTCTGAATAATTCACTATCTATCTGTGCGATGTCATCCAAAGGAATTTTCGTGCCGTCTGCAAGCTGCATCCAGCGCTGATACTCCTCCAGCTTTTCCAGCGTCCCGCTTTTTGTAACATACGCACCGCCCAGCTTTTTTTCGTCAGGGAGGAAGTAGGTAACGGTTACAACGGGATGCTTCGCTATTTTTTCCATAAGATAACGCTGCTTTCTATCGAGCGCTTCTTTTTCTTCTTCACTCAGCTCTATCTTCTCATGGGTCAGCCGCCCCGTTTCTTCAATGGCGGCGTGGTAGCCGGCGAGGGCGGCAAAGGGTGAAAACTGTGCCGCCCGATCGATCATAGGCATCTGCGGCCGTTTGGCAGAGACATGGTGGGGCAGGTTGATAATATCGCTGTAATCGTCATTGTGACCATGCTTCTTTTCCATATAGATCCCCCTGTATCTATTAGACGTATCAGCTATTGCCGAATATAGGCCTTATCGGCAGAAGCAGTATCGCTTTCGCCGGAGATAAAACGTTCTACTTTCATATGAAGATCGTATTTTTCACGCAGCGCCATAATGGCTGCCATCACGGGCGAGGCGTAGTGGAAGTCTATCGACTGCTCATTGCGCCAGCAATCGAGCAGAAGTACCGTTTCTGTATCTTGCAGCGGGAAAAGTATTCGTAACGCAGATCTCCCGCTTTGGCGCGAATCGCGTCGACTGTACCGCTTACGAACCTCTCTTCGGCAAACCTTCCCGCATTCCCGTTTGCACCGGCATAATAAATTGTAACCGTTATCGCCATTTTCCGTTTCCTTCTAAACGCTTTTACGCCTTATGCCCTCCAATCTGCGTGTTGCGGTTCTTCGCCGTTGTGCCTTGCTCCATATTCATGCCCTTTAGAATTGCGTTTTTCCCGTACTTCTTTTTGATGGAAAGCATGGTTTCCTGCACTTTCTTTTCCCGCTCCAGTGCAGCGTCCTGCTGCTTTTGCTTTTCTGCAGCAGCCGTATAATCGATAAAAAAACTAAGTTGTTCAAAGGCTTCGTTTGCTTTCGGCGCAGAAGCTTCGCCGATCACATGATTTGCCGTGAGATTGAGCCGCCGTATGAGTAAATTTTTGTTTACGATCCGATCGAACAGCTCCGCCGCGCCCTGCATGATCAGCTTGGCCGAGGCGGTATAGCGTCCGAGATTGCTTGTGCCGTGAGCATGCTTGGGTATCTGGCGGCCATAGCGATCCCGCACAATCTCGCCGCGGTACCTTCCGCGTCGTTCGGGGTCGGTGATATTCTCGGTATCGTAGCCGATGGTCACAACGAGCTGATCGGTAACAAAGCCCTTATCCACCAGATCCATAGCGAGCATATCCGCCATTTCCCGCAGGACAAGTCTCGCCTTATCGGCCTCGTAGGGCTGGGGCAACACCTGTCCCGAACCCAAGCTGCTGTTTTCCGGTTTGTACGCCTTTACCGCTTCTATCGTACAGGGCTCCCAGCCCCACGCATGGTCGATAAGCAGCTGCGCGTTCTTGCCGAAGAGCTGATAGAGCAAGTCCTCCCCTGTAACCGAGCGCCGGGCTATATCGCCCATGGTAAACATCCCGTTTCTTTCAAGCTCTTTTGCGTATCCTCTGCCGACGCGCCAGAAGTCGGTCAGCGGTCTATGCGCCCAAAGCGTCTTGCGATAGCTCATCTCGTCGAGCTGCGCAATACGGACTCCATTTTCGTCTGCGGGTATGTGTTTTGCGACAATATCCATTGCTACCTTGCACAGATACAGGTTTGTACCAATCCCGGCCGTTGCCGTAATGCCGGTGGTGGAAAGCACATCCAAAATAATCTTCATGGCAAGATCGTGGGGAGAGAGCGCATAGATGCCAAGATAGCCGGTAACATCCATAAAGACTTCATCAATGGAATAAACGATCATATCCTCGGGCGCTACATATTTCGTATATATCTGATAAATGCGGGTGCTGTACTCCATGTAGCGCGTCATGCGCGGCGGTGCGATGATGAAGTCGATGGCAAGCCGGGGATCGGCTTGCAGCTGAGAAAAAAAGTGCGACGAGCCTACAAGCTTTCTTTCCGGCGCGCTGCGCCTTCGCTGGGCATTGACTTCTTGGATCCGCTGCTTTACCTCAAACAACCGTCCGCGCCCGGAGATCCCGCAGCCTTTCAGGGAGGGGGTGACTGCCAGACAGATCGTTTTGTCGGTACGGCTTTCGTCCGCAACCACAAGGTTCGTATCCAGCGGATCCAAGCCGCGCTCGCGGCATTCGACCGAAGCATAAAAACTTTTCAGATCGATGGCGATATAGGTGCGCTGCTCCATATTCCGCCTTCCTCCTTTCGGCATTTTGCCGTTTGTCTCAACCTTTAATCATATTTTTCAATATGCACCGTGGCGATCGCCGACATATTGGGTTCTCCTGAAACAAGATCCTGCGGCGCCGGTATCAACATCATAAAACCGTCTTTGCTGTATCTCTTCTCGTAGCCCTGTGCATATTCCTTCGCAACAGAAATATGCTGCACTTGCCCGATAACCATCGCCGCAATTCCCGCGCCGCTTATGTCCTGTATCTCTTTCAAGGTACATTCCATATGAAGAAAAGCCTCTTGTATAACCGGCGCATAAATGGTTTTCGCCTGCGAGAGCGTAAAATTCCCTACCGCAAATTCGTCCGTTTCGCTATCGTTGGTGTGAATCGTATCTACCAGCCTATCGTAACAGCTTAGGGGGAGAAAGTTGATGCAAAAGCATTTTTCCCTTTGAATATTGGCGTAGGTATGGGTATGCTGGTATAAATTTCCCATTACGGCAAAGAAAGCAGTTTTGTCCCCATGAAAACAGCTCCATGAATGAAGGCAGACGTTCGGCTTTCCGTTTTCTTTCCATGTCGTGACGGCAAACAAAACCGTTGGGATCGCCGCGGTTACTTCAAAATGGGAAAACAATTCAAATTCCTCCGGATAAGAGGGCTTAAAATACTGCGGAAACGTTTTTTCAATCTCTATTTTCATAGCCGTTTCTCCTTAAAATCATACGTTTTACCTACGGCTACGCCCCCAATAGGCTTTGATCGAACGCAAACAGCGCTTCGTTAATCTCGAACACATTGTAGTTTCCATGCTCGATGAAATACTCGATAATGATGTCGAACTTGTTCGAGTGGGAGAGCGCAAAGCCCGCTTTCATAAGCATATCTTTTGCCTCGTTAAGCGGCAGTTCCAGTGCGATGGCAAAGGCAATGGCCGTGGGTTTAGAAGGCTTATACAGCTTATCGCTGCGGATCTTCGAGAAGAGCTTGCGGTCGATATTCGCCTTTTTATAGCACTGTGCATCCGTCATGCCTTTCTCGTCGATCTTGCGCAGGAGCATTTCGGAAAAGCTTTCATCGATCTGGGTAAGTGCCTCACACAAAGAGACCGTCTTTGCCGCCTTGGACATCATAGGGGGAATGGCGGAGGGGGCTGGGGGCTGAGCTGCACCGGGAACAGCGTCTTCATACATAAGCTCGTTTGTGCGCCTAAGGCGCTCGAAAAGGCTGTCGGTATGCGCCTGCACATAGTTGTCGTCTATATAGGCTGTGATGTCAGCAAACAGCTTCTCGCCGATCTGATACGCTTTTCGGTCAAAGACGACGATGTAAACGGTCATGTCGTTTTCCAGCAAAAATTCGCTTATTGTGTCGACGGCCACCTTGAGCGCTTGATCCTTGGGATAACCGTAGATTCCCGAGGAAATGAGCGGGAAGGCAACCGTTTCGCAGCCGTATTCCTTTGCCAGCGCAAGAGAGGTGCGGTAACACGAGACGAGCTTTTCGCGTTCGCCATGTTTGCCGCCGCGCCAGCGCGGACCGACGGCGTGGATCACATATTTACTGGGCAGATTGTAAGCACCGGTAATCTTCGCGCTGCCCGTCTCACAGCCGCCCAGCGTTTTGCATTCTAAAAGCAGCTGGCGGCCGGCGGCCCGATGGATGCTGCCATCCACTCCGCCGCCGCCCAACAGGGAGCTGTTCGCCGCATTGACGATGGCGTCCACTTGCATTTTCGTGATGTCGTTCCTGACAATTTGTAAGGGCATAGCGTATCGTTCCTCCTTTTCTATCTTTCCAAACGGCGTTTCTGCCGCCGAACCGTTGCGCTTCCCAAAAATAAATACTCTTACAGCATGCTGGCTCTCGACTTATTGCTTTGTACCATGCTCCTCCCAATCGATGAAAAAAAGTTCATTCGGAGAACAATCCAAAAGCTGGCACAGCGTTTCGATACGCTCGAGCTTAATGGACGAAGTTTCGTTGTTCACCATCCGGTTAAAATTTTGATAGCTCATCCCAAGCTGCTTATAAAGCCAATACTTCGTCTTTCCTTTTCTCTCTAAAAGGGAAAGGACATTCAATTTCACCATAGGGAATGCCTCCGTTATCTACTGTATTAATTAGATAATAAGATGTCCAAGTTTTTATGAGTAGACTTTTACATTAGATAATCTTAAAGTTTCTATACAACCATTAGCAAAAAAATTTTTGTTTTCCAAAAATTTTCTGCGCCCTCCTCCATTACGCTTTTGCTTGGAGAGGGCGCCGTTTTTTAAAGTTGTTTGCTGTGGAACATACAAAAAATTTCTCTTTTTCTGTACAAAAATAAAAATTTCTTGTACAGAACTAAAAATCAGCAAAATAGCAAAAAATAAGGCTCCTACATATTAAAATACAGGAAAAATAATCATACAAAGATTTATCAAGCCATAAAATCGGACTTTTTTCCGCCTATCGTAGATATTTCCACTTGTAGAATTGAGATTTTCAATGCTACAATTCGGACAGAAAAAAGATTGGTTTTATTGTATTTTTGAATATTAAGACGAAACGGGGGAGTTACATATGAGCAAATCGAAAGCAGTTTATCTGGGAAAAGACGTTGGTGCAAGTACCGGCTTGTCCAAACGTGTTAAACGAATTTTGCGGGATAACGCGGAATTATATTTGATTTTGTTAGTACCTCTGTGCTGGCTTGTACTGTTCAAGTATATTCCCATCTACGGTGTACAAATTGCCTTCCGCGATTTCCAAGCCACGCAGGGAATTTGGGGAAGCACATGGGTAGGATTGGACAATTTTATTAAGTTTTTTCAAAACTATATGTTTGGGCGCGTGCTGAAAAACACGGTGCTGCTGAGCTTTTATCAGCTTCTCATAACGTTCCCGTTTCCCATTCTGCTTGCCCTTGCACTAAATAATACGCTGCATGTAAGATACAAAAAAGCAGTCCAGATGATCACCTATATGCCGCACTTTATTTCCACCATGGTACTTGTTGGTAATCCATCTCGTTCCCTTTCCTATTTTCTTCCAAATAGCTCTGGGAGAGCATGGAAAACAGCGAGTGAATGGGGGAATACACCTTTCTTGAAAGAAAGTATGCCACCATCATGCCCAACAGCAGACCCACCCCCACGATGACGGCGATAAACGTGCGGATGTGGTTCGCTTCCCGCATAAATTCGCTCTCCGAATAGACGGACAAATATTTCCAGTCCGTTATATCGGAGGTATTGTAGAGCGAGACGACGGCGGAGGAATCCAAATTCGCTTGGATCATCCCTTCGGAAAGCGGGATTTCTGAAAAATCAGGGTAATAGGCATGTCCATTTTCCCTTTCCGCCACGACACAGTTGTCGGAATTTAGGATAATGGCCGCCCCGTCTGCGGCAATTTCCTCAAAGGGGGCTAGAAGCTTGTCCTCGTTGATCAAAATAACGACGCAGCCATACGGCGAATACCGTTCTGCAATCGGGATGGACTGGACGTATGTAATGATGTTGTGGGACACGATCCCGTCCACTTGAACTTTTTCCGCGGCCCAATAGGTGTTGTAATTTACCTGATCGGAAAGCTTGGCAATCCACTGCTCATACGCTATATCCTGATAAGTATAGCTGTTGGAAAAGAAAAAATCGGTATGGTACACACTGTTGGCGTTGACGATGGCGTTCATATTTTTGCTGTAAACAAAAATATCCTCTATAAAATTGTTCGCGTTTTTCAGGGTGGCTATCTCCCGGATCACATGGGTCGCTTTAAAGATGGT
>CALWIX010000097.1 GCA_944380825.1 uncultured Clostridia bacterium
CCTGCCGTACTGCTTTCCCTGATTACACCGGCTATTGCACCAGCAACTGAATTGGGCGAGGACTTTGACGATACCTTTAGTACTTCCACTTCCATCAGGACAGCCTCCAATCTTCAAAAATTCGGAACGAAGCCAAATAATACCGTTTGGCTACGTTTCGCCGGATCCAAGCTAAAATGATTGGTGAGATTGTTGCAGCTGAAAAAAAGTAGGTTACCGGCGTTTTGTACCATTCCTGTTATTATAATAAAGGTTTTGTGTTGAATTTGCAAGTATTTTTCACCAAAAAAAGCAATAAATATAAAAAATATACACATTTAAGTTATAGAAAAGAAGAATAGTGCATATTTTTTAGAAAAGTGTCGATACTATTTAGCAGATGGATATACGTTCCACCGAAAGAGTATGTCCTGTTTTTTCGTCTACAGAAAAAATAGCGCCGTCCATATGACAATCACCAGAAGCCAGATCGAAACGTACAGGCATTTTCGTCATACTTTTGCGTATAACCAGTTCCGGCTGTACACCTAAAACGGACTCGATTGGACCCGTCATACCTAAATCCGTCAAAAACGCCGTTCCTGCGGGAAGAATCCTCTCGTCGGCCGTCTGCACATGCGTATGTGTACCAAACAAAGCGGATACACGGCCATCCAAATAATATCCCAGCGCACCCTTTTCTCCGGTAGCCTCTGCATGAAAATCTACCAGAACGATACGCGGCAGATCTTCTGTTTTCAACAATCTGTCCGCCGTAGCAAAGGGACAATCCAGATTCTCCAGATACACCACTCCCATCAGGTTTATCACCGCAACACGGATCCTCCCTTTGTCCACAATACAAAGTCCATGGCCGGGCGTTCCAGAGGGAAAGTTAGCCGGACGAAGAAGATATTCTGTTTCATCAAACATATCGTAGGATTCTCTGCGCCGAAACGCATGATTTCCTGTGGTAATCACATCTACACCGCTGGAAAAAAGATATTCGGCGGAAGCCGGAGTGATACCGTTGCCGTCGGCAGAATTTTCCCCGTTAGCGATTACAAGATCAATCTGCTTTATTTTTTTTAAATTTGGTAGATGCGCTCGCAGGAATTTACATCCGACACTCCCCACTACATCGCCGATTGCTAAAATATTCATTGGATGAAACCTCACTTTCTGAAAACTGCCGGCCAAAGCCGCACACTCTTCACCCAAATAAAACGAAATTTTTACATTTATTATATTTTAAAAATAGCATATTCTGCCATAAAAGGCAAGCAATCCATTGACGCAGCATGTGCAATGAAGTATCATACAAAAGGAAATTATTTTTTAGGAGGAAACGACGGTGTACAGTGGTGCTGTATTTTTTGATATGGACGGAACTCTTGTGGACGGTCGGGACGGAATATTGAGCATTACGCCATACACGCGTGAAGCAATTTTACAACTGCGTAAAAACGGCTATCTTGCCGGACTGGCAACTGGCCGGGCTGTTTGCTATTTACCTGACCAAGCCAATTTATTCGACTGCTTTATCACCTCAAACGGGGCTTATGCCCAAGCGGCAGGAAAAGTAGCTTGCAACTGCTTTGTAGAGGAGCAAACGCTCCTGTGTGTAAGGGCCTATCTGGAAGAGCGGGGAATCAACTATCTTTTGGAGCTTCAAGACGGTTGTTATGTGTATGATATTCACGAATATTGGTACAATCAAATGATGGATCGCTTCGGATGGGACCGCTCTCGATTTTTTCCCTTGACGGCACAGTCTCCCCAAAAGGCTAACAAGCTGATGGTGATGTATGACGATATGGAAAAGCTCTATTGCTTCCAGCGCGACTTTGGAGACAGGTTCGATATTACAGAACAACCTATCAATCAATCCGCCGATGTGGGAATCCATGGAATCAGCAAGGGGTATGGGGTGAAAAAAGTGATGGAGCTTTTGGGAATACCTCGCGAAAAAACTTGGGCTATAGGAGATGCTGACAACGATTTAGAGATGCTCAAAACCGTTGGATGTGGTGTCGCTATGGGTCGGCATACACAAGCAGTAGCGCAGGCGGCTAAACTGATCACAGGCACTGTTCGAGAAGAAGGCGCCGCTCGTGCCCTGCAAACTTTACATCTGATTTAAATGGCAGGCTAGCTTTTATTAGGAGTAAAAATGCTTGCTCTTTTTCCGCTTTATGGGGCGGGATGAGTTTATTATATCACCTTTCTTTTTTACAAAAACTGTGCTTTCTTATGGAGAGCACAGTTTTTTATTTTTGTAAAATGAGCTTTTATTTTGGAATAATTAAATTTTACAAGATTATTTATAGGTCATTATTCACTAAAATGTATGTAAATCTTTGGTAAATGTAGTTGACTTCGTTCTTTCCCCGATTATAATAAAGAGCGGATACGGCAAACAAGGGAAGACACCCGGCAAACGGATAACATGCACTGTGTTTTCCAAGTGACCGCAGCCATAGGCAACGCCTTTAAAAGTTTCTTGAAACTATAAACGCCATTTTCCAAAAAGAGAAAGGAGGCGCCGGTAAGTAGAAAGGACTCCAGCGCAGCTTCTGCAATAGCGGATAACATGACGGCAGAAATGTGGGTAAAGTATCCTGTCCCAGCGCAACAAAAACATCTATACAGAAAATACCGTAATCCATCATTTTTACAAATTATTTCTATTTTAAAATCTAGAAAGGCGGCCAGTTCGTTCCCTATTTTTCCTCTTATCGCGGAGACGACTTGGCTGAAATGGTAACGAAAAATGAAAAAGATATTTAGTCTTTTATTAGCTTCGTTAACGATTGCTTCTGCCCTGAGTGGATGTGGCAGCGCAAGTGGATCCACTGCATTAGAAGGATCCTCTCTTACAAGTGGAGAAACAGCCTCTTCAAGTACCTCTGAAAATTCGGCCAGCGAGGGAGAGGTACAAATCGACTTTTGGCACTCCTTCAGTTCCGGAACCAATCTAGAATGTATCGAAAAAATTATTTCCGATTTTAACGCAGCACATGAGGGCGAATATGAAGTTGTGGGTACCTATCAGGGAGGGTACGCCGATATTCTTTCGAAACTGACTGTAGGCTTTGCCGCGGGCGAATGTCCCGCTGTGTCTTTCTGCGATTCCGTCGACACACCGCAGCTTATCATGAACAATATGGTTGTTGATCTGAGCACTTATGCACAGGAAAATGATCCTTCCTTTGATTTTGACCAATATATTCCCGGCCTTATGAATTATGGTACAGGTCCAGATGGCAACTACTATGCGCTGCCCTGCGGCCGTTCCACTCCGCTGATGTACCTCAACCTTGATATTGTAGAAGAAGCTACCGGCTCCAGAACCATTCCGGATACTCGCGATGAACTTGTTTCTCTGTTGGAATCTGTGCGTGACACTACGGACGCTACCCCCTTCATGGCCGATATGGTCTGCTGGTACTTCGGCAACTTTCTCACCAGCTCCGGCGGCCACTTCCTAAGCGCCGACGGCAACACTTCTTATCTGGCTGTTGATGATGCTGCTCTTAACGCTTTCACCTTCTGGAACGATTTAAAAGAGCAGGGACTCTATAAAGCCGCTACCGTGGATGGACTCAACGCCACCGACCAATTTATCAACGGCGATGTAGCTGTGATGTACCAGTCCACAGGCAGTATGACCCAAATTTACGACAATGCCCAGTTCGACATTGGCGTCGGATTCCTTGTATCTGATGAATGCTACTCCGTTGCTACCGGCGGCAACAACCTCATTTTGATGAATACTGCAAGCGATGAGGAAATCGCCGGCGGTTGGGAATTCATCAAATATGCTACCAGTCTGGAAGTCAACGCTTACATAAACGAAGAAACGGGATATATGCTCAACAATGTCAACTCCGGCTCCCTCGAATCTGTTCAGAAGCTTTGGGCTGAAAAACCTCAATACAAAGTGGCCTACGACCAGCTTCAGTATGTAGACGACCAATACGTTTCTCCCTACTTTGCCTCTCTCAATCAGGAGGTCGTCGCCCTTCTTACCCAAATGCTGCAAGACGGCAGCCTTACTCCCGAACAGGCTACAGAACAGCTTCTTCTCATCTGCGATGAACTTCTTCCCGGCGGCAATGCCGAAACGTATCCGTAACTGCCCACGGGATTTTCTAAACAGGAATTCCATACAATCTTATTTTCTGCGGGGGAAGCTTTTAATGGCTTCCCTCCTTTAGCAGGGAAAGGGATGGCAGCTGGAAATATTCTGTCGCCTGTTGTGTCGTGAAGACTTCAGCGATGACTAAAACCGGATTTTCCTGTTAACGCAGCGCGCAGCTTCTAATCCAGAAAATAACGCCCTTTCTTAGTTTGTACTCCAGATAGGAGAGAAAAATATGGCCAAGATAGAATTAAGAAATGTATCAAAACGATTTGGAAACACAACCGTTTTAGAAAATTTAAACCTCACTATTGCAGACGGACAATTTACCGTTTTGATCGGTGCTTCCGGCTGCGGAAAAACCACCCTTTTGCGCATGATTGCCGGTATTGGACCTCAAACCTCCGGACAGGTGCTACTGGATGATCGGGATATCTCCGACTTGCCGCCGGGAAAACGCGATCTGGCTATGGTATTTCAAAATTATGCCATCTACCCCACTATGTCTGTGCGGGGAAATATAGAATATGGATTAAAAAACAAAAAGGTTCCAGCCGAAGAGAGAAAACGGCTTATTGAGGAAATAAGCGAAATCTTAGGAATCACCGAGTACCTAGACCGCAGACCCTCACAGCTTTCGGGCGGTCAGCGCCAACGCGTCGCTTTAGCCCGGGCAATGGTTAAAAAACCAAAAGTATTTTGATGGATGAGCCTCTCTCTAATTTAGACGCCAAACTGCGTGGGCACATGCGCGTGGAACTTATTGAGCTGCACAAGAAGCTCCAGACAACTTTTGTGTACGTCACCCATGATCAAGTGGAGGCCATGTCTATGGCCGATCGAATTGTACTGCTTGACAAGGGCGTTATTCAACAGGAGGATTCTCCCAGCGAAATCTACAACAATCCCTGCAACCGCTTTACGGCGCAGTTTATTGGTTCGCCTCAGATGAATATTCTGGACATTCCCGACTCGGAATTTTCTTTTGGATTCCGTCCAGAAAAAATCACCCTCTCAGAAACACAGCTTCCTGATAAATTTCTGCAAAAGAAAGCGCGTATCATCACAAAGGAAATGCTCGGCAGCGAAACGCTCTACCAGCTCGGCTTTGACAAAATTTCTATTATGGCCAAAAGCTTAAGCGAACAATTTAACGGCCAGACGTATTTCTCCCTTAATCGGGAAGACATTCTGATCTTCGATAAAGATGGCAAGCGTATTTATAATCATGACATCCGCTTTAACAGTGCACTAGAAAAAATAGGGAGGATTGCAAATGAAATCGGATAAACTGCGAGAAAAAATTCTCCCCTATTTGTTTGTAGCTCCCGCTATGGTGTTCTTACTCATTTTCACATTGTATCCGTTAATCTATATGATTTACATTTCCTTCACAGATTGGACCCTTGTGTCGAAAACGAAAAACTTTGTGGGATGGGAAAATTTTGTATACATTTGGCAGCGCGCAGATTTTCTTAACGCGCTGGGCAATACTTTCTTCTACACCTTCTGGACCGTTTTAACGTTGATGGTCGCTTCCATGTTGTTTGCCGTGTGGCTGCACAAAGATACGCGCCTGAACAATTTTACACGCACGGCCATGTTTACGCCCCATGTAATTGCCCTGCTCTCTGTTTCGATGGTTTGGTCTTGGCTGATGAATGAAGATACAGGACTGCTCAATATGCTCTTGCAGACGTTCGGATTACCCACATCCCGCTGGCTCAATTCCAGCGATACGGCTATGGGGTCTATTGTACTTGTCTCTTGGTGGCAGTCGGTGGGATATTATACGCTAATCCTGTTTGCCGCGCTTCAGGGAGTCCCCTCCGAGATCTATGAAGCCGCCGATCTGGACAGCGCCGGTCCTATAAATCGTTTTTTCCGGATCACTCTTCCTATGATCTCCCCGCAGGTATTTCTATGCCTAATTACAATGACCATTGGATCGTTTAAAGTGTTTGAATCCATTAAGGTTATGACGGCCGGAGGTCCGGGCAAATCTACACAGGTTTTGGTCTATTACATCTACAATACAGCCTTTGCCATGCAATTTAAAATAGGTATTGCCAGCGCTGCCGGTGTTGTATTGCTTTTTATCGTCGGTCTTTTGACCATCCTCTACTTTGCCTTCCTTTCCAAAAAAGTTTTCTATCAGTGAGTTGTATGGACCGCATATTTTTAAAAATTTATTATCAGAAAGGAAACAGCAAATATGGAGAATCCAAAAAATGCTGCGGTAAGCCCGCAGCAAAAAGCGTTACAAAAGATTATATGGGTTTTGGGTGCAATGGCCAAACTAGCTATTGTTGTAGTTTTCGTTTTTCCGTTTTTATGGATGCTGTCCACCTCGCTTAAAACGTATAACGAGGCTATTGCTTATCCGCCCACGCTGCTGATGGCCCAGCCGCAATGGGAAAATTTTATCACTGTTTGGAACAGCGGCAACTACCCGCTGTACTTTCGCAATTCTATTGTCGTCACTCTCACAATTCTTGCTATACAGCTAGTAGTTTCCGTTCCGTGTGCTTACGCATTGGCGCGGTATAAATTCCGCGGAGCTGGCCTATGCTTCGCTATCGTGCTCATGGCGTTTATGGTTCCGGGGCAGCTGACGTTCGTTTCTATTTATATCATGTTTGCCAACGCCGATCTTTTGGGTACGCTTTGGCCGCAGATTCTACCCTTTGGGGCAAATGCATTCGGCATTTTCATGCTGCGGCAGGCATTCAAGCAAATTCCGCAAGAGATTATCGAATCCGCACGGCTTGACAACGGATCCGAGCTTTCTATTATGTTCCGCATTCTGCTGCCTATGGCCAAATCGTCGCTTGTTGCTGTGACGCTTTTTAGTTTTATTTCTCGCTGGAATGACTATTTTTGGCCGTTTGTTATGACGAATATCGATGAAATCCGTCCCCTAACCGTAGCCATCGCCCAGCTGCGCGACTCGGAAAACGGCAGCAAGTGGCAGATTGTTATGGCCGGTAATGTCATCCTCGTGATGCCGATTCTTGTGGTATATATGTTTCTTCACAAGCGCATCATCAATGGATTTGTATACGCTGGCATCAAATAAGCCTGTGCGTTCGGTTTGCCCACAGAAATTGTTTTGGGCAAGCCGTTTTTTATAAAATTATTATTTATATACCAGGAGGAATGGTACTATGGCAAAATATACGGTTGTAATTTCGGAGGATGCGCTTTTGTATGACGACTGGGAAATTCTCAGCCAGCTCCCCACATTTTCTTCCATTTGGGAAAAAGCGGCGATGGTTAAACGCATGCGATCGATCTATCCCACCATTACGTATCCCTGCCACACCACGATGCGCACCGGATGTTTTCCCGACCGCCACGGCGTTATCAATAACGAGCAGACAATCCTCGGCGAGGTCTCGTCGCTGTGGGAACATTTTAATCATATCGTTAAGGTTCCGGATGTTTTTGATCTTGCCAAATCGATGAATATGACCACAGCGGCGGTGTTTTGGCCTGTGACAGGCAACCATCCTCATATCGATTATCTTGTCGATGAGTATTGGCCCCAGCACCCCGGCGAGGACGAGGCTGAATGCCACAAGGACGCCGGTTCCAGCGAAGAAGTGATGGAAATTATCCGCAGCAATATTCATTTTTCCCGGGGTCATCAGCGGCAGCATCCATGGAACGATGAGTTTGTAAATGCTTGCGCTTGTGATATTATCCGCAGATTCAAACCAAATCTTTTGATGATCCATCCCGGAAATGTAGACGGCTACCGCCACGAGGCAGGCGTCCACTCTCTGAAAGCTGTTCACGGACTGCACGAGTGCGATCTATGGCTGTGCGATATTTTGCAGGCACTGGATCAGGCTGGTATTCGCGAAGAGACAAACGTTTTTATTGTAAGCGATCACGGTCAAATGGACGTTCAGGGCAGCGTTCACCCCAATGTACTATTACGTCGAGCCGGATTTATAAAACTGGACGAACAGGGAGAAGTCTGTGATTATACGGCTATCGCCAAATCTACTGGCGCTTCGTGCCAGATTTATTTAAAAGATCCTTCCGATAAAGAAATGTGGCAAAAGACGTATAACCTGCTTCAAAAAGCTTGTGATGAGGGAATTTATGGTATCGAGCGCGTTTTTACCCGAGAGGAAACAGAAAAGATGGAACATCTTTCTGGGACTTTTTCTTTTGTACTCGAAACGAACGGCGTATATTCTTTCGGTAATGATTGGCACGACCCGATTCTGCGAACTTTTGACAACACCGATTATAAGCTCGGCCATGCTACCCACGGCTACCTGCCAGATAAAGGACCACAGCCTACACTTCTCGCCTTTGGTCCGGATATTCAGCCCGGTGTTGTGATCGAGCGCGGTTCTATTGTCGACATTGCCCCCACTGTGGCTCGATCTTTCGGCGGGAAAATGGCCGGCGTAGACGGCAGGGTAATCTCTGAAATTTTCCGCTGATACAGCTAATCCTTTTAACAAAAGGAACAGACATGCGGAGAGCACGTCTGTTCCTTTTTTTGTGATATTATTGTGCAGCTGGGCACGCAATTTCTTATTGTGTTTCGACAAGGCGCTTTGCTTGCACAAGAAATGCCTTTAGAAATCCTTCTATCGATTTCTCAGGCTCAAACTGCTCCCCTTCTTGCTGGGTGGCAAAGAGAGCATATGTATCCTCTTGATCCGAAGGGATTAAAAGACCCGGTCCGGGATCCTCCTGCATTTTCTTGATCAAGTATTCAGCCCGCTGCGGTTTTATAGGAGAAAGCAACATCTGCGCTGAAAGAGTAAATTGTGTATATTCCTCGTCTTCCACATCATAAAACACGCTAATTTCCATTTTCTCGTACGGGGTCCATAAAATGTATGGCAATACGCCCGGTTCCATGCATAGCGAGGATCCAAAACCGCTGTCTGCCATCGCTCTGACAAGGGCGTTGCTGCGTGCCAATATCCCACCCCAATTGGTCGGCGTAGGTGTTTGATCGACAAGAGGCTTCTGGGTATAGAACACTTGACGCTGGTCAACCTCCGCTCCAACCAGCAGGCCCTCGGTCAGACGCTGGGCCGTATCGTTAATTGCATTGACACAAAACGTCTGAAACTGTGTAGAATCGGCTGCCAACAGATCATATGACCGCCGCAGCAGTGCGGCGAAAGCTCGGTTATGTCCGGCCGCCAAATAAGCTGCATGCATATAAAGCGACTGGCCAACGCGGCTGAACACTACAAACGAGACAACCTTTTCATCTTCTACATACGCCGCGCTGTATTCTGGCAGCGGATCTCCCGGCGCACGTTGGGGAGCAAGCGCAGCAGGAATCTCTTTTCCCATATAAGACGCAAATGTTTTTGCCGCCATGAACGGAAGCTTATCGAGAGGGAAAATATTCTGCTTCATTCTTTCCTGCACCGGAGGCAGTGCGGCGATTTTTGACTTCTCCAGTGTCTTTACTTCAACGGTATACAAAACACTTCCCCGCCGCGGCAGAGCGTATCCGCGAACTAAGAAAAATCTATGCATCATTTCTTCTTCTCCTGCCTCAGCGGAGTAAGAAAGATCCACTGTACCATATCCATAAGCTGCAGCCGAACGTTCTGCTTGCTCTAGTAGAGAAGATGCAGCTCCCTGCCGGCGTTTATCTTCCTCTACAAACAGCGACACGATCTCGTACCGCCCTTCGTTCATGTCTGCCAGCAGTGCACCGCAAGGTATTCCTTTCTCATCAATGGCTGCTAAGAGTTCCGTTTTGGGTTCTTCCGCAAGTTCTCTCCATTCTGGGAGCACAAATCGAAGATATTCCCTATGGCGGTCATTTGCAATAGCATTTACCACCCACTCACTCATTCAGCAACCACCTCTCCTCCGGCGTTCGGATTCTCCGGCGCAGCTGCAGGATAGTCCGTTTCGTTCTTTTTCTCCTGGGTTTGCTCCTGCGCTTGTGCTGAAGGCACCTGCTTTTGCTGGGCAGGCTGTGCCCTAACGGTACCGTTAAAATCCATATGAGCCATTTTAGAAAGAAAATCATTAAGCTCCATATAAAAGATTCCACGGGTATCGGTATAAATTTTTCGTGACGTATATGAAACGGTGCCGTCCGGCTGGGTAACCTTTGTATATTGCAGTACACCGTCGGCCCATGGATTGCGCAGCATCACAAAATGACGGCCGTCCATATCCTTTGTTCCAATAATCGAGTAGGCATGATTTTCCACAAGGCCTCCCTGCTCAGACTCCCCATTCCTTCCGGAAGCTTTCATTCCCTTTGGCAAAAATCTACGTGTCCCTACACTGATGGAAATACCTTTCTCCAGTCTGTCTTTGATCTTTTCATACTGTCTTTCGGCAAAGTCAGTATACTCCGTGCTCATAGGTCTGTGAGAAATCTCAAAGCGTTTGCTTTCCTTCTGCAGGCTTTGGCGCATTATATCGCCGAGCGCATTAATGGTAATGGTTTTCGGATCAACTTTCTTTACCTCCTTAGCCATATCTAAAAAATTATCGACGTATGCTCTTGTTTCCTCTGACAGCCAAGTTTCCATCGAATTAAAGGCCTCGGCAATATCTTCGATATAAATTGGACGAGAAAAATAAATTTTATTCTTTTGGGTATCTCCTTTCTTTGTTTCACACTCCGTTCCAAACTTATCGGTAAGGTATTTCTTTAAATCCTTTATAATCGACGAGCTGGGAATAGCAATCCCAATCCAATCAAATATTTCCTCTTGTGAAAAGGAATCTTTCATTTCTTCTATTATTTCGAGAGCTTTGTCTGGAGTATGTTTTTCCCACTCCTGTTTATCTAACTTTTCACCGGTGAAGCTTTCAAGGAAATGTCCGCTATATCCACCTTCAATATTTTTATAAGAATGTTGGACAACCTCAAGTTCTTCCTTTTCTTTTTGAGCGACCTCCTCCAGACGCTTCTTCACTTCCTCTTGAGAAAGTCCTTCCTCATTTTGTTCAATTTCTGCCCTCTGCTTCTCATACTTGCTCTTTACTTTTTTAACCTTAGAGCTATGCAGCCCGGAAGCGGCATACGCCTTCTCTAACATCTGCATCCATAGACAGTTGTTCGTATACGCGTCCAAACCTAATACGTTCACCGGCACATCTTTTGTAACCGTGACATACAGAGGTATTAATTCATTCGGATCTTCCCGCGCAGTTTGATTTTTGGCGTCCTTAAAGGCCTCTGCATCAATTCTTCCCGAATCCGGGCCGTCCTCAAAATCACCCATCTTCTTGCGAGGGAGCAGCTGGGCTATGGAAAACACCGCTTGCTGCATAATAAGAGTTTTATCGGCATCCGGCTGAGAGAACTGTCTTCTCATATTTTCCAGCACTTGGTTTTTTACTGTTTCATTTTCAGCTAAAAACTTTGCAAGAGCAAGGGTTTCTCCTCCCTTACTTTTATCACGGCTGCTCACCAGCATAAGCCCTGCCGCCTGACGTGTGGAGCGAACATATCCGCTAAGTTTTTGAATTTCATCCTGTGACATTTCTGCTCCCAAGGCCGCCTCTCTCTCCTGTCTGATGCGGGCTATCTCACTGTCTGCTTGCTCTTTTATAGCCTTTTCTGCCTCAGACCAAATGGCTTTTTCACCGCCATGCTGCAAAATCTTAAATGCCAACTCGGTATCGGTCATAGAGGAATAGTCCTCTTTATCCCAAAGTCCGATTAACTCAGCAGAAAGAAATTTTTGTTTTTCCTCTTCTGTAAGATCCACACGTTTTTTGAAAAAACGTACCGTCACGGTACCGTCACCGTTGTCTTGCATACCCTCTTTGAGCTTTTCGGGATTGTTCAAAACAAGAGTAGCGGCGGCAGCCTGAAGATAACAATCGCCCAGCCCCATCTGTTCCACATCGTTTACAGAAGGCTCATGGGGAAAGAGCGCGTCATCTCGCCGGCTGACATAGCGGTGGGTTCTTTCGAGAAGCTGCGGCTGCTTTTGGGTGGCATCTATAGTAAGATGGGGCGATGCCAACTGTTTGCGCTCGTTTAACATACCTCCGGTAAAAGTTTCAAAATACAGCTTATACCGCGCGGCCACTTCATCCGCTTTTTCAAGTTGACCTGCATACTTTTCCTGATACTCCGCAATTGCTTTTTGGGCGCTGCGCAAAGCACCTGCCTGTGTGGAACTCTTCGTTTTCATCGGTGAAAGGTTTGCATACTTTTCGATCGCCTTCATCATTTTACGATATCCGGCAGCTGCCTCCGTCTCACCTTTCTGCTTTTGAAACAGCTGGCTGTCATATTCAGTGTTAGACTGTAGGATCTCCTGAAAAGCATCTACACGATGATCAGAAAAATTCTCGCGTACCTGTGATGGGTCTACTGCGTAGATATCTTTTTTTGAGGCTTTTTGAAAGACAGAACGGCTTCGCGTTTTAACAGGTTTCTCCTTTTCTAAATGAGATTTCTGCTGTTGCTGCATAGGTGCAGCCATAACCGTCGTTTGTTCCTGAAGCTGTTGATTCACACTAATCTCAGAAGGCTGCTTTTGTATTTGCAGTTCCCCTATCGTTTTTCCCAATTTCATCATCCTTTCACGCTAAACTGAAAAAGGTGAAATTTTACCACATTAAATAGAATTTCTTACATTCATTATAATATAAAACTATAGCCACCGTATATAAATAACCATAATTTTTAAGGAGATTTTAAAAAAGGCCGGGAGTTTTCCCGGCCTTTTTCGATAAAATTTATTTTGCGTATTCAATCGCTCTGCTCTCACGGATGATATTGACTTTAATCTGTCCGGGATATTCCAAATCGCTTTCGATTTTATTACAGATCTCACGGGCAAGCAAAACCATTTTATCATCATTGATCACATCCGGCTTTACCATAATTCGAATCTCTCGGCCGGCTTGAATTGCATAACAACGCTCGACTCCTTCAAAAGAGGAAGCAACCTCTTCCAATTTTTCAAGACGTTTGATGTAATTTTCCAAATTCTCACGCCGCGCGCCAGGACGAGCAGCGGAGATAGCATCGGCAGCCTGCACGATACAGGCGATCACCGTCTTTGCTTCCACATCCCCGTGGTGCGCATGGATTGCATGAATAACCGCTTCGTTCTCTTTATACTTACGGGCCACATCGACACCGATATCTACATGCGAACCCTCGATCTCGTGATCCAATGCCTTGCCGATGTCGTGCAAAAGTCCCGCACGGCGAGCAAGAGTTGGATCAAGTCCTAATTCGGAAGCCATAATGCCCGATAGGTACGATACTTCCAACGAGTGGTTGAGTACATTCTGTCCATAACTGGTACGGTAGCGCAGGCGGCCAAGCAATTTTACAAGCTCTGGATGTACGCCATTGACGCTGGCCTCAATCACAGCGCGTTCGCCTTCCTGCTTAATGGTGGCTTCCACCTCGCGCCGGGCTTTTTCCACTGTTTCTTCAATGCGGGAGGGATGGATTCTTCCGTCGGCAATAAGACGCTCAAGCGCCAGGCGAGCGATCTCACGGCGTACTGGCTCAAAGCACGAAAGTGTAATAGCTTCGGGTGTATCGTCGATGATTAAATCTACACCCGTAAGTGTTTCGATAGCACGGATATTGCGACCCTCTCGGCCAATAATACGGCCTTTCATTTCATCGTTAGGCAAAGGCACAACGGAAATTGTTGCCTCTACCACATGATCGGCAGCGCAGCGCTGAATCGCCAGCGAGATAATCTCTCGCGCCGTCCGCTCTGCTTCCTCACGTGTCTCTTGCTCAAATTCCATAATACGCACAGCTTTTTCATGTGTCAGTTCATCTTCAAGGTTTTTGAGCATATACTCTTTAGCTTGATCTACAGTAAATCCAGAAATCCTCTCGAGCATTTCAAACTGGCTCTTTTTTACAGACTCTGCTTCCGCAAGACGATCTTCCGCCTGCTTCATTTTTTTAGAAACATTTTCTTCTTTTGCTTCTAAGCTTTCCAGTTTTCTGTCAAGGGTCTCTTCTTTCTGCTGCACACGGCGCTCTTGCCGCTGCACTTCTTTTCTGCGTTCGTTGAGTTCGCGCTCTAATTCTGTACGCTGGCGGTGAATTTCATCTTTTCCCTCCAGCACAGCTTCTTTCTTTTTGGCTTCCGCTGTTTTTATAGCGTCGCTGACAATGCGCTTTGCCTCCTGCTCAGCCGATCCAATCGCCGACTCCGCTTCTCTTTTTCGATGCTCAATTCCCAAAAAGAATGCGAGTACTCCGCAGACGGCCGCACATATCAGCGCGATTACAATACATAGCCATATAGGAACGCTTATCAATTTCTGCACCTCCTCGTTTTTTTAGTTGAGTGTAATAAAAATTTTTAGAGTAAATTCAGATGGGTGCGTCAATCCCACAAAAATACATCAATGTGCATTACACGGTTCTATTGTATTACTTTTTGCCCCCCTATGTCAAGAAATTTGTATTCACAGGTAGATAAAATATTGATTTCGTCTACGCAGTATGCTTGGAAAATTAAGCAAAAAATTTTTCTTTAAATACATTTTTATTCGTTGTTCTTTTCTAAAAAAATATAAAATTTTACGCTTGACAAGGGTCTTACGCAGTGATACTATAAAGAAAAATAGGAAAAGCTGAGATGAGGAAGCCTTTTGCGGGACGACTTTCAGAGAGCGTGTGTCGATGGCTGAAAACGCACGCAAGCCTGACGCATGATGGGATACCGCCTCGGAGCTGCCGCTGATCGGGAGAAAACCTCCTTTAAGGCGTGCCGGATACCGCGACGTTACTGCGGAAACGAGGGCTGGGGCTTATTGCCTGCAGCCGAAGCCGGGTGGAACCGCGGGAACTTTTGCCCGCCCCTGCAGCAAATGGCTGCCGGGGCGTTTTTTGATCCCGGCACGGAAAAGGAGTGTTTTTTATGGTAAAGGTTACGTTAAAAGGCGATGTGCGGGAATTTGAATCTGGCATTACTGTAGCCGAAATTGCAAAGTCTATTGGCGCTGGTTTGTACAAGGCTGCCTGCGCTGGCCGTATCGATGGTAAGGGATATGTCGATTTGCGCACTCCCATCACGCAGGACTGCTCTCTGGAAATCCTTACCTTCGACGATGCCGACGGCAAACACGCTTATTGGCATACCACCGCTCATATCATGGCACAGGCTATCGGGCGTCTTTATCCCGAGGCAAAATTTGCTATTGGTCCTGCCATTGATAATGGATTTTACTACGACGTCGACGTTCCCCAAACTATTGGACAAGAAGATCTTCCCCGTATCGAAGCCGAAATGAAAAAAATTATCAAGGAGAATCTTTCTCTTGAGCGCTTTGAACTCGATCCGGAGCAGGCCAGAAAACTTATGGCCGATAAGCATCAGGATTATAAACTGGAACTTATCGACGAACATTCCGGAAAAGGGGAACGCATCAGCTTTTATCAGCAGGGAGAATATATTGATCTGTGCGCCGGCCCTCACCTGATGAGCACTGGATGTGTCAAAGCCATTAAGCTAACCAACTGCACAGGCGCTTATTGGCGTGCCGACGCAAACAACAAGATGCTTCAGCGCATTTATGGTATTTCTTTCCCGAAATCGGCAGATCTTGACGCTTATCTGACCATGATTGAAGAGGCTAAAAAGCGTGACCATCGCAAACTCGGCCGTGATTTAGAGCTATTTACCATTTTGGAAGAAGGACCGGGTTTCCCGTTCTTTTTACCGAAGGGTATGGTGCTGAAAAATCTACTCATTGACTATTGGCGTCAGATCCACCGTGAGGCAGGTTATCTTGAGATCTCTACTCCTATGATTCTCAGCCGTTCTCTGTGGGAACGCAGCGGTCATTGGGATCATTACAAACAAAACATGTACACCACCGTTATCGACGACGAGGACTATGCCATTAAGCCGATGAACTGCCCGGGCGGTATCCTTGTTTATAAGACGAAGCTTCATTCTTATCGTGATCTGCCTCTGCGTGTGGGAGAACTGGGTCTTGTCCACCGCCACGAGCTCTCCGGCGCGCTGCATGGTCTAATGCGCGTGCGCTGCTTTACACAGGACGACGCCCATATCTTCATGACTCCTGCCCAGATTAAGGACGAAATCAAAGGCGTTGTACGCTTAATTGATAAAGTGTACAGTACCTTTGGGTTCAACTATCATATTGAGCTCTCCACTATGCCAGAGGACCACATGGGCGCTCTCGAGGATTGGGAGACCGCCACAAATGCTCTGCGCGACGCTGTTTCGGAACTGGGTTACGATTACGAGGTCAACGAGGGCGATGGCGCGTTTTACGGCCCGAAGCTGGATTTCCATCTCACTGACTGCCTTGGCCGTACATGGCAATGCGGTACTATCCAGCTTGACTTCCAGCTTCCGGAACGTTTTGAACTGGAGTATACCGGTGAGGATGGCGCCAAACACCGCCCGATTATGATCCACCGTGTTGTATTTGGTAGTATTGAGCGTTTTATCGGTATTCTTACAGAGCATTTTGCCGGTGCATTCCCAATGTGGCTCTCTCCTGTACAGGTAAAGGTTCTGCCCATTTCTGAGCGCCATCTCGACTACGCCAAACAGATCGAAAAGAAGCTCTCTGACGCTGGACTGCGTGTGGAATGCGATGAGCGCGGAGAGAAAATTGGATATAAGATCCGCGAAGCGCAGCTGCAAAAGGTTCCTTATATGCTCGTTGTGGGTGATAAAGAATCCGAAAGCGCAACGGTCTCCGTCAGAAACCGCAAGGATGGTGACATCGGTTCGATGAATGCCGATGAATTTATTGCCAAAGCACAAGAAGAAATTCGTACCAAAGCAATGTAAAGCATTGCGCTGCCTTTTAAGAGCGTACGGAATTCAAATTGACTTCAAAAAGAGGATGAACAGGTAAAAAGCGCAAAACTTTAATCGATTCATCCTCTTAATGGAGTACCTTCCAAGAGGAAAAGCAAGAAAAACAAAACCCCCGAAAGTTCCATAAGTATGGGACTTTCGGGGGTTTTTTAGGTGGAGCGGATGATGGGAATCGAACCCACAACCTCAGCTTGGGAAGCTGATGTTTTACCACTAAACTACACCCGCACATCATTGAATCTTTCTAAGAACGAAGTATAGTCTACCATAAAATAGGGTACTTTTCAAGCCCTAATTAAAAATTTTCACAAAACGATATCGCTTTATGTAGATTATATCTGTAAAAATAGACTTTCTTTTTACAAAGTAACGCAAAATATCACATCAAATCATAAAAAACGGGAGAGCTTAAGCCCTCCCGTTTTTGTTACTGCTTTTTAGTTCTTTGCAACGCCTGAAAACCACCGTTAGCCGCAAGGGATACGATCACAGCATTTAAAGGCACCAGCGCCCACACGCTCCATTGTGCGGTGAATCCTATTGTAGCTCCTGTCGACAAAGCTAAAATGAGAACTGAAACTATGTAGGAGACAAGCTGTGTAGGAATTTTTTGAAACATTCCTTTAATCGCTTCGGTTATAATTCCAGTTGCCGCGCAAGCGCCTGCAAAGGTTGTCAGCATTTCCCAACTAAAAAAAGTATCTATTGTCGTTTACCTCCTTATAATTTAAAAAAGTCTATAAATTAGTAAAAGTTAAAAATTCCTCTTTTTAAAAGGATCTCAAAGGAAACAAGGGAATATAATCCTCCTTCTTTAATCATAGAATAAATATAATGATGGAACAAAATGAAAAAATCCTTTTTTATTTTTCTTTTTCCATATACTGCCTTTTAAGCAATTCGTACTTTGCTTTTATTGCACCGTTCCATCCCGCGCAAACATACTTCTCTCCTGCCTCCAAACGAACTTCTAAGGGCATTTCTTCACTCATAATCTGCATTTGCAATATGTTTTTGTAGTCCTCTCGGGAATGAGCTTCCATCTTTTCGAGTCGGTCACTCATAAGATCCACACTTTTTTTCATGTCGTCCATCGCATTATGAAGCTTCTGGGATTCTGTCTGCTGTTGTTTACGACTCTTTTTACCATTAGATATAATCGCCACTACAACCGGAGTGATTGCTGTCAGCAAGGCTACTAAAAGTGGAACTAGGCGTTCCAGAAAATCAATCATTCAACGCCCTCCACATACACAGGAAAGCTTGCACTGTCTTCTCCATCAAGGCTGGCAATTACGCGGGCCTCTCCCGGTGCGATAGCAGTAATGGTATATAGATCTCCTACAAGCCCCGATCGCGCTATATAATCAGGTCCCATGCGTTCAATCGCACAGATCTCCGGCTTGTCCACACGGACAGCGGCGCGCTCACTGGTATTGCGTACTGTGCAGAGAGCAGCGTAAGAACTGCCTACTTTAAGACGCTTTTCTTTCGTATCCCAACTTACGTCAGGGGCAACGTTTGTTTTAGGATAGTTGTTCCACCCTCCTGCACAGATGATAGACGGATAATCGCGGTAACATTCGTTTATATCGCAGTTGCCTGTTCCGCCGCGGACACCCGGCACACATCCGGTGCTTGTGTGCTGCCACATTCCAATGTTTCCCGGTCCGGTATAGGTAATTTTATCGTTGTATTGTGCTAGCCAGATATCATACTCCAGCAGATAGGATACATCAATATAATTTACAAGCCAATTTTTGTTGGCGTACACAATTGGATAGTACCCAGCGGATTTTACACCATCTAACCATTGTTTGATATATGTAGTAAGCTCTGCTTTATCCAGCTGTAAAAGTTCTGTCTGTTCCACATCGAGCGCAACCGGCATCTCCATTTTACATCCCCGAATAGTCTGCAAAAAGAAATCTATTTCCTGCCGTGTCTCTCCTTCGGAGCGGCCCCAGAACCAATGGTACACACCGGTATGCAGCCCTGCGGCGGCAGCCTGTGTAAGATTGCGAGAGAGGGATTTATCCGCCAGTGTATGCCCCTCGCTGGATTTGATCAT
>CALWIX010000098.1 GCA_944380825.1 uncultured Clostridia bacterium
GAAAATATAAAAGACCATATTCACCGCGATAAATGGTGCGATCTCGCGAATAGCGGAAGCAATCAGAAGAGAGACACCCGCACAAACAAGAACTGGAATGATCGATTTTTGGCAGTCTGTACGGCGAACAAGCCAGTTGTTGAGTGTGAAGTTCACAATTAAACCTACAATTCCCACCACAGCGTAAATCAACCCGTTGTAGGAGGTGGGAAACCCAAATTGATCGCGTATATAATAATTAAACGAATTATCGTATGCCGTTGTGGAAAAACAGGTGGCAAATACCATCACCAAAAAGACGGCCATCACTGGATTTATCACCTTACTGGCTCGTATGAAGCTCGCAAATGGATTGACAGCCTCATGGAGATTAATCGGCTGTTTGTGATAATTTACGCCGTCTTTCATCAAAAGAAGGAAGAGACTAGCTGTCGCTATTAAAGTGATGATTTGGCCAATAATAGAAACATGAACGGAAAAATCACCCAGAACACCGCCAACAAGATAGCCGCAGGCAGTTCCTGCCATCGTCAGTGCGGCGTAGTATGTCATATTGCGGCTGCAGGATTTTTCGTCAGAAATATCCGCCACATACGCCATGAAACTTACAAGATATCCCCCTGAAAATGCCCCCGCGAACATGCGCGCGAATATCATCATAGGGATATTGGCAGAAAAGAGGAAAAATACCTGTCCCAACGCATAACCGAATGTCGAGATTCCGATGGTTCGCACACGGCCGATAGAATCGCCCAGCATTCCCCAAAAAGGACATAGCAAGAAATTTGTCAAAGACATGGATGCAAACGCTACACCGAACATATAGCTGGGCATATTCAAGCTTTGCAGAAAAGCCGGAGTTACAGGATGCGCCATGTTGGAGGCCATTGTCTGAAGAAACATCAGCACAAGGAACCGCCAGATGGAAGCTTTTTTCATGAATACTCCTCCTTACTCCGCCATGCGGGTTAGAAGAGTTCTAAGAAAATCGTAAAAGCGACCGAAAGAGGCCAAATCCAATGTCTCCTTCGGTGTGTGGACATTGTCGGCTGTAGGCCCAATGGAGACAATATCCAGCTCGGGGCGTTTCTGTTTAAATAGGCCGCACTCTAAGCCACCATGCACAGCGATCACTTTAAGCTCCTTGCCGGTTTCCTCTTTATAAATTTGGACGCACAGATCGCGCAGTGGAGAAGAAGCGGCATAGCTCCAGCCGGGATATCCTGCGCCGTCAGAAACCTCAAATCCGAGTAATCTGCCCAGCATCCGCGCACGATCGGCAAGGCAATCAAGTTCCGAAGCAACACTGCTGCGCAGCGAGCACACAACTCGAATCTTTTCTCCAATGGCTGAGATCGTACCGATATTCATAGAAGTTTTTACTACATCAAGCTGCAAACTGCGGGATATTACTCCATAGGGCAGTAAAAACAGCAGATTCATCATTTTTTTGCTGTCTTCACAGGACATCATTTTTTCTGCCGAAACGTTTGAAATCTCTACACATACCCCGGGATCGCTGTCCTCTAGTTCTCCCTTAAAATGGCTTTCTATCGTTTTTATAGCTTCCAAAGCGTCTTGCATTTTCGCTTCGGGCAGCATAATGACAGCCGAAGCCTCCTGCGGGATGGCGTTATCCTTTGAGCCCCCGGAGATCTCCACAAGATTCCATGCGCAGGGAATAGCGTGCAGGACACGGCCCAAGAGCTTATTGGCGTTGCCGCGTTCTGTGTCGATCATTTCGCCGGAATGTCCGCCTTTCAGCCCACATACGCGGATTTTTACAGCTTTTCCTTGTGCCGCCTCGTACTGTGGCAAAAGGTCGAAATCAACCCTCAGACCGCCGGCAGAACTGGCAACAGCCATCCCCTCGGGACCGCCGTCGAGATTAAGCAGGCGTTTCGCCTCAAAGCAGTTTAAATCGGCAGCCTGTGCACCGGTAAGTCCCGTTTCCTCCTCTGTGGTAAACAGGCATTCGAGAGGTGGATGCGGAAAATCGTCTCGCGCCAGTAAAGCGAGCATCAAAGCCACGGCCGTGCCGTTGTCAGCACCCAGAGTCGTGCGATCGGCGTGAAGAAGGCCGTTTTCCACAACCAGCATAAGCGGATCTTTTTCAAAATCATGATCGGAATCGGGTGTTTTAGCGCAGACCATATCCGTATGTCCCTGAAGCATCACGGCGGGCAGATGCTCTTTTCCCCTGCTGCCTGGTTTTTTGATATACACGTTGTGGGCATCGTCTGTTTTTGCCCAGAGTCCCCGTTCTTTCGCAAAATTAAGCAAATATTGTGCCACCCCGACCTCATTGCCGGAACCGTGCGGAATTCTCGTCAGATCTTCAAAATACCGAAGGGCGTCCTCCGGATAAATCCCTTTCGTTTTGTAGTCCATGTTAATTGACCTCCATTTTTATCTTCGGCAATTTCGCCGTGTGATTTTTGTTTGCCAGATCATGTCTTATCAAAAAATAAATGGATTTATTTTCACTATAACACCCGCGCGGTAGGGTGTCAACCATACCGGCGGGTGTTTCTGAGTAATCGAAAGAAATGTTTTGAAAATAGAAAGAAAAAAGTTAAATTATGCTTTAGAAGAAGCTGCGATTTCCTCCATTTCTTTTGTACGCAGCTGACGCCAAATGGTAAGCAACATCGTGATGAAGCATGCGCCGCCGCCGATAAAGTTAGAAATCGGTTCGGCGATAAATACCCCCGTTACGCCCATACCGAAAAAGTTTGGTAAAATCAGCGTTAGGGGGATCACGATGAAGGCTTTGCGCAGCAGCGAGAAGAATATAGCTTGGCGGGATCTGCCCAAAGCCACCGCCGCCGACTGGCCAGCCGATTGACCGGCCATCATAAAGAAGCCGAAAAAGTAAAGATGCATCGACGGGATGCACGCCGCTACTAATTGAGGATCTTCATTAAAGAAGCGGATAAAAAATTCTGGAAAAAGAAAAAGAATCAGCCAAATAGCTGCCAGAACGCTAAAGCAGGTAATGGATGTAAAACGGATACCCTCCCGGACACGGTGGTAAAGCTTTGCACCGTAATTATACCCCATAACAGGCTGGGCAGCATTCGTCAAACCATTAATTGGTACAGTTGCAATCTCGCGAATAGAATTGATTACCGTCATCACACCGACATACAAATCGCCTCCAAAGGTTTGCAGTGTGGCATTGCACACTATCTGTACGCCGCTATTCGTCACCGCCATGATAAATCCTGAAAAACCAAGAAATACAATATCCTTCACAAGCTTTGGCTCCAAACGCATCCGGTTGCGGCGGATGCGAAACGTTACCCTTTTTCCTGTTAGAAATAGGATAGTCCACCCTGCCGATACTAGTTGGGATATAACTGTCGCGATGGCTGCTCCTTGTACACCCATCTCCAGCACAAAAATAAAAATAGGATCCAAAATGATATTCAGCACCGCACCGATGATTACCGTCATCATCCCTATACGTCCAAAGCCCTGTGCGTTGATGAAATTATTCATTCCCAAACTAATCATCACGAATACACTGCCATAGACATAAACATTCAGATATTTATCAGCATAAGGAAACGTCACATCGCTGGCGCCGAACAAATAAAGGAGAGGCCTTTTGATGAGAAGGACTACGATCGTCAGCAAAATGCCTGTACCAATAAGTAGGACAAACGAATTGGAAATGATCGTTTCGGCACGTTCTCTATTGCCGCGTCCCCACGCAATAGAGAACAGCGGTGCTCCGCCGCCGCCAAATAGGTTAGCGAAGGCTGTTATAATACATATAATTGGAAAAGTAATTCCCACTCCGGTTAAAGCGCTTGTAGCTGCGTTTGGAATATGACCAATGTACATTCTATCCACAACGCTGTATAAAACGTTGATCATCTGTGCAAATATCATTGGTACTGCTAACTGCATAATGTTTTTGGGAATACTTCCCTGAGAAAAATCTCTTGTTGTATTTATGTGCATTTATTTAGCCCCCAGTCTTTTTCTATTTTATCACAGTAACTATCTATATAGCAAATGATTTTGATGTAGTGGGGGGATTTTAAAAGATAAATGAGTATAAAAAAACTGATCCAAAACGTATAACGTCTTGGATCAGTCTGGTGAACCATCGGGGATTTGAACCCCGGACACCCTGATTAAAAGTCAGGTGCTCTGCCAACTGAGCTAATGATTCATAAAAATACTTTAACTAGTAACCGACAGAAAAACATGTCTAAACCTGCCAGCGATTTACAGCTTTTATATTATAACAACGTTTTTTTTCTTTGTCAACCCTAAAAATACAACTTATAAAAAATTTATTGCAGGTGTTATAATCCAAAAATAACCCGACTTATTTAAAAAGCAATAAAGTGTGAAAGAATCATTGTTTCTAAGAAGTAAAAATTATAAATCCGCTGAATAAAATTTTGTTTGTACATAATTTGTTAACATTTTTTTTTGAAAAAATGTTAAAATAAAAACAATTCCGTTAGGCGGCTAATTATTAGGCGACTAATGCTATTAAAGAGGTGATTGTGATGTCAGATTCTGCAACAGCCCTGTTGTTTGAAGAAAATGATGAAAGTGCGGTAGAACTTTTTCTGGCAATGGGGGACATCTCTAAATATCAAGATAAGCGCCTTCTGGCGGCGTTGTCAGAGATCGGTGTAAACCCTGCACAGTATAGCTATCTGTCAGAATTGTCTACAGGAGAAAGGATGAATCTGCGAGAGTTAGCGCAACGTTTGCATGTTAAGGCGCCGACAGCTTGTGTCACCGTGAAACGGATGGAAAAAAGTGGGTTGGTAACACGTTGTACGGATCCTGCAGATAGCCGCGTGGTTTGGATTACAATCACAGAGAAGGGACGTGCGCAGTATCTGCAAGCACGGCTTATCCTTGCAGATTATATTGCACAGGTATTTGGGAATATTTCAGAGAGGGACGCTTCTATGTTGTATGGGCTTCTATGCCGCATTAGAGAAAATGTAAAAAATTATATTCCCAATCTGCCCAATAGCCTAAAATTGATAGGGGAGGGGAGTCTTTAATGCTAAAAGAGCTTTCTGTTTTTGATTCTATTTTAGATATGCTTTTATGGGATGTTATGATTGTAGCAGCATGGCATATTGTTGTTTTTATTGCTTGTGTGAAGCTGCCGCTTTCTACGTTTGATGCCTCGAAAGGCCGCTACCAGCCCATGATGTGGGAAAAAGGCGGTCGATGGTACAAGGATAAACTAAAAATCAATTTGTGGAAAGATCATCTTCCGCAGCATATTGGTAAGGGTGGTTTTTCTAAAGAACATTTCACAGGCGTTTCGCTGGAATATTTGGATCAGTTTATTTTAGAGACATGCCGCGGTGAATGGATGCACCTGTCCAATTGTTTGTGTGCAGTGGTGATGCTGCTGCTCAATCCGTTATTTCCGGGATTGCTGTTCGCTTTTTTAATTTTGCTTGGAAACTTACCGTTTGCGATGATTCAGCGTTATAATCGTTTTCGTATTCAAACGGTGCGTCGTAAAATCATCCGTGACCAAGCGGCGTTGCAAAAGGCACAGAAAGAAGAAGATACAAACACCGTAGCTGTATAATTATGTCGTGTGGCAAAAATCCCTCTGAAGCGTTGTCTTCAGAGGGATTTTTATGAGGAAAGACGACTTTATTTTATATAAATATTTAAATATAGAAAGTATCGCGGCTTTTTTCACAAAAGAGATGCCAAATTGGGGAAATATTTTTCTATGGTTTGGGGTCAGCGTCGATTGATTTTCACGTATTTTTTTTGTAATATGATAAGTAATGAATTTTTATGTCCCGCGATTGGAATGGAGGAATTGAAAATGTCAAGCGTTGCTGAAAGATTCCTGCGTTATGTAAAGATTGACACCGAGTCGGTTCAAGACGTGGAACAGTTTCCTAGTTCGGAGAAGCAAAAGGACTTAGCGCGTCTGTTGGCGGCTGAACTGGAGAAAATGGGAGCGGAAAACGTTCAAATGGATGAATATGGGTACGTGTATGCGTCCATACCTGCCACAGTTCCGACGGAGGGGCTGCCTGTGTTGGGATTTATCGCCCATATGGATACTTCTTCGGCCGTTTCTGGTAAAGATGTAAAGCCTCGCATTGTAGAGGAATATGATGGCAATGACATTGTGCTCGATGCCCAAGGTAAATACATCCTTTCACCCAAAGACAGTCCGGAACTTCTTGCTTATAAGGGGCAAGATCTCATTGTAACAGATGGTTCCACCCTTCTGGGTGCCGATGATAAGGCCGGCATTGCGGAGATTATGGAAATGGCCGCGGGCCTTCTTGCTCATCCAGAGATCCCTCATGGTACGATAAAAATCGCTTTTACTCCCGATGAGGAGGTCGGACGCGGTGCTGATTTCTTCGATGTTATGGGTTTTGGCGCTGATTTTGCCTATACAGTGGATGGAGGCAGGCTCGGTGAATTAGAGTACGAAAATTTTAACGCGGCCTCCCTTGTGTTGACGGTGCGCGGTAAGAGCTACCATCCGGGTTCTTCCAAAGGGCACATGAAAAACGCAATTTTAATGGCAATGGAGTTTCAAAGTATGCTTCCTGTGTTTGAAAATCCGATGTATACGGAGGATCGTGAGGGTTTCTACCATCTTGATCGTATCAACGGCGGCGTTGACATAACACAGGCAGAATACATTTTGCGCGATCATGATCGAGCAAAATTTGAAGAGAAAAAAGATCGTGTGCGAAAAATCTGTGCGTATCTCAACGATAAATACGGCGAAGATAGCTTTACAGCAGAGATCAAAGACAGCTACTATAATATGCGTGAGAAGATTGAACCTCATTTCCATTTGATAAACAATGCCGTGTGTGCCATGAAGGATCTTGGAATTGAGCCAGTGATCGTTCCGGTGCGCGGTGGTACAGATGGCGCACGGCTGTCGTTTATGGGGCTTCCGTGTCCGAATCTTTGCACAGGAGGACATAACGCGCACGGTCGGTTTGAATTTGTGTGTGTGCAGTCTATGGAAAAAATTGTTGAATTGTTGACGAACGTCGCTAAGAGGTATGCAGATCCAGCGGCGTTGCAGCAGTAATCATTGCGATTGTGAATAATCGATTCCAAATCGGATAGGAGAAGAAGAAATGAGTAATGTTCCTGAGATTTTTGGCTGCAAAGTATTTAACGACTCTATTATGCGAGCCCGTTTGCCAAAGGATATTTATCGGCAGTTGCGCAAAACCCGTGAGGAAGGAATGCCGTTAGATCCACATGTGGCAAATGTTGTCGCTAACGCGATGAAGAATTGGGCTGTAGAGAACGGTGCAACCCATTTTACCCATTGGTTTCAGCCGATGACCGGAATTACCGCCGAAAAGCACGACAGCTTTATTACACCTGCCGAGCCGGGAAAAGTGATTATGGAGTTTTCTGGAAAAGAGCTCATTAAAGGTGAACCGGATGCCTCCAGTTTTCCGTCGGGTGGTCTGCGTTCTACCTTTGAAGCCCGTGGCTATACGGCTTGGGATCCTACTTCGGATGCTTTTATCAAAGATGGTTCGCTGTGTATTCCGACAGCGTTTTGCTCGTATGGCGGTGAAGCTCTCGATAAAAAGGTTCCGCTTCTGCGTTCAATGAATGTTATCAATAAACAGGTATTGCGTATTTTGCGCCTGTTTGGAAATGAGGAAGTCACTCATATAAATACAACGATCGGCCCGGAGCAGGAATATTTCCTTATTGACAAGAAGCTGTTCGATCAGCGCAAGGATTTAAAGTATACCGGCCGTACGCTGTTTGGCGCAAAGCCGCCTAAGGGGCAGGAACTGGAAGATCATTACTTTGGAGTGATCAAGCCGCGGGTTTCGGCTTTTATGAAGGATCTTGACGAGGAGCTCTGGAAGCTGGGGATCCTTGCCAAAACGAAACATAATGAAGCGGCGCCTGCCCAGCATGAGCTTGCCCCCATTTTTACCACAGGGAACATCGCCACGGATCATAACCAGCTGACAATGGAGATCATGAAAATGGTGGCGTCTCGTCATGGGCTGGCGTGTTTGCTGCATGAAAAGCCGTTTACCGGTGTGAACGGATCAGGCAAGCATAATAACTGGTCGTTAAGCACGAATACGGGGGTAAATCTGCTGGAGCCGGGCGACTCCCCGCAAGAAAACGCGCAGTTCCTTCTGCTGCTTACAGCTATCATTCAAGCCGTAGATGATCATCAGGATTTACTGCGTCTTTCAGTGGCTGATGCCGGCAATGATCATCGCCTCGGTGCACATGAGGCGCCGCCTGCGATTATTTCTATATCGCTGGGGGATGAACTGACAGCGATTCTCAAATCGGTGGAAAGCGGAAAGGAATATGACCATGTGGATCGCAGAGACCTAGAGATCGGTGTAGATGTTTTGCCGCATTTCCCGCGTGATACGACGGATCGCAACAGAACCTCTCCGTTTGCTTTTACGGGGAACAAATTTGAGTTCCGTATGCCGGGTTCGTCGGCATCCATAGCATGTCCCAATACCATTTTGAATACGATTGTGGCGGATACGCTTTGTCAGTTTGCTGATATCCTCGAAAAGGCTGAAGATTTTAATGCCGCACTCAATAAACTAATCCGCAATTCCATTCATGAACATAAGAGAATTATTTTTAACGGGAACAACTATTCGGAGGAATGGGTACAAGAGGCACGCAGACGCGGACTGCTGAATTTGCCTTCTACCGCAGACGCACTGCCGTATTATGTACGGGAAGAAAATGTGCGCTTGTTTGAGAAATATGGTGTTCTTTCTTCTACAGAAATCCATTCGCGTTGCGAAATCTCTTTGGAAAATTACTGTAAGCAGCTCCAGATTGAAGCGCTCACCATGATCGATATGATCCGTGGCGACATCATTCCGGCAGTATGCAACTATATCCGCGATCTGAGCACACAGGCATGCAGTAAAAAACAGCTGGGTGGTCTTGACTGTTCCTTAGAAGAGAAACTTCTGCAGGATCTCTCTGTTTCCAGCTCGCAGTTGTATACGGAGTGTGACCAGCTGGAACAGATTACATGGAATACAGAGCGGTATAATAATAGCACAGAAAAATCTCGCTACTGCCGCGATATTCTGTTCCGTCAAATGGAAAAGACCCGTGCAATCGCAGATCATTTGGAAACCATCACAGGCCGTAAATATTGGCCCTTCCCCACCTATGGCGATCTCCTTTTCAGTGTGATGTAAGACAGAGGGATATCTCGATAAAATCACATATCCTGCCGGTTACGGTAGCGTTACTTCCATTTCCGGCTGCAGCCGGAAATGGAAGCTGTTTTTTATAGAAGGAGATAAAGAAAGATGGACAAACCTCTTGCAACTGTGCGTGGAGAAATAGCTCTTATTGTTGTGATACTTATCAACAGCTTTTCTGTGGTGCTGATGCTGTATGCAGGTTCTGGTATTTCTGCCATTTCGAGTGTTCCCTATGCATTTTCCTTGGTGCTTCCATTTTTAACACTGGGAACATGGACATATATTTTTCATGGACTTTTAGTGCTTACTCTAATGATTTTGCGCAAACGATTTGTGCCGCAATATCTGTTTAGCTTTGTGGTGGGATTTCTGTTTAGCGAAATGATCGACGTGTATGAAGGATGGATCAACGTTTTACCTCAAACAATTCCGCTTCGAGTAGTGTATTTTGTGGCAAGTTATCTTATCATGAGCTTTGGAATAGCCCTCTCCAATCGCTGCAAATTGCCGATTATACCAACAGATTTATTTCCTCGCGAACTTTCTGACATCACAAAAATCCGGTATCAGCGCGTTAAAATTCCATTTGATATTAGTTGCCTTTGCGTTACGGCAGTGATGACGTACTGTTTTCTGGGACATATTACAGGCCTTGGAATCGGAACGGTTTTGGCCGCGTTTACAATGGGAAAGGCGATCAGTATAATGGGCCATTTTCTCGATAAGCATTTCGTCTTTGTTTCGTTCCTTGAAAAAGAGACGAAATCACATATCTCGGTACCTAAATGGATTCCCGTTGGCAAAAAGAATTAAAAGCTTACAAAAGCGGGAAGCGGAGATCTGATTGATACGATCCCCGCTTTTCGTATTTATTCCGGAAAGGACTCGATTTCTTGTCTGGCGGTGGATTGAGTATTTTTCATAAATGTGGTATAATATCCGCAAAGAGCTGTCAATGCGGGCGGTGCGGCAGCAAGTCTCTCCCTGCCGAGCAACTGGAAGGAGCGAGCGCGAAATGCGTCAAAACTCAGCCTTGTGGCATAATGTGCACAGTAAAGTTGCCGGACAGGTGGCAAAGCCGTTAATAACATCTAGTCTGACCGGAGAAAAGCGTGGGTGAAATATGTGTAGGCTCGGTTTGCTTGAGTCTGCTATAGAAAGGGGAGAAAAAATTGAAATTTCGGTATATTTCAGATAACCACATACACACGGATTGTTCCTTTGACGGAAAAGATCCGGCTACTATGATGTGCGAAAAGGCGGTGCGTCTTGGGTTTTATGCTATTACTATTACGGATCACTGCGAATGCAATGAATATATAGAAAAAAAATTTGCAGAGTCTGTACGGCAGTCTTGGTTTGAAACGCGCAAAGCGGCGGCTATTTTTCGAGATCGCCTGCATGTTTTATCCGGTGTAGAACTGGGACAGCCTCTTCAGGCGCAAGACTGTGCAAAAGAAGTAGTTGAATCCTTTGATTTTGATTTTGTTCTAGGCTCTCTGCATAATATTCAAGGGGAACCGGATTTTTATTTTCTCGATTACAGTACAATTAATCTTATTGACTATTTGCGTCGCTATTTCGATGAGATCTTGGATATGATTGAATGGGGATGCTTTGATTCTCTTGCGCACATAACATACCCTTTACGCTATGCTGTGGCAGCTGGAATCGAACCTCCTGTAGAGTACTTTTTGCAGCGCAGCGATGAAGTGCTTCGAAAATTGATTGAAAAGGGAATAGGATTGGAACTGAACACCTCCAAAATTAGATTGATTCAGGACGGAAAACTTCCGGATGTCGAGATCCTTCGTCGGTATTATGAGTATGGGGGGCGCTATGTGACAATTGGTTCAGATGCGCACCGCTGGCCAGATGTAGGGTTCGGCGTGGAAGCTGGGATGGAAATCCTGCATAGGATTGGATACCGCCGGTTTACTGTATTTGTGCGGCACGAGCCTAAAATGATTCCGATTGAATAAATGTAACAAGATGTAACGAAGATCTTTAAAATTTGTTTTATTTATGATGAAGAATGGGAACTTTTCGGTAGAAACGAAAGGAATAATTTCTTTTAATCCGTTTACATAATAATTACAATGGTAGAAACGTTTAAGAAGGAGTGAATAAGATGGATAATTTGTTGAATTTATTGCATGAAAACGCCCGGCTGAGTACGGCGGAGCTTGCGGTGATGCTGAATAAAACGGAGCAGGAAGTAAAAGATCAAATTGCCGCCTATGAAAAAAAAGGAGTTATCTGCGGCTATCAGGCTTTGATTAACTGGGAAAAAGCAGGGGATAACCGCGTAACAGCGCTTATTGAGCTGCGCATCACGCCACAGCCGGACGTGGGTTTCGATGCGGTGGCGGATCGTGTGATGCACTTTGAAGAGGTGGAAAGCGTATATTTGATGTCTGGAGCATATGATTTGGCTGTCGTAGTACATGGAAACACTATGCAGGAGATTGCAGCGTTTGTGGCCCGAAGGCTTTCTTCCATAAACGGCGTAATTTCAACCGCTACCCATTTCATCCTGACTCGTTATAAAGATGGTGGCGTTATCCTTAACCCACTCGAAAAGAAGGATGAGAGGAGGCAGGTGTTCTGTGATTGACTATAATTCACAAATCAATCAAGAGGTGCTGCGTCTCAAGCCATCTGGGATTCGCCGTTTTTTTGATATTGCCAATGAAATGGAGGATGTAATCTCACTGAGTATTGGAGAGCCCGATTTTTCTACGCCGTGGCATGTGCGTCAAGAGGGGATTCGTTCTTTGGAGGCGGGAAAAACATGGTATTCTCCTAATCGTGGTTTTATGGAACTGCGACAGGAGATTTCAAATTGGTTTGATCGTCACTATGGCGTGCAGTATGATCCCAAAACACAGGTACTGGTGACAGTAGGCGGTTCAGAAGCTATCGATATGTGTATCCGCACACTGGTTAATCCAGGGGAAGAAGTGCTTATTCCGGAGCCGAGTTTTGTCTGTTATGTTCCGCTTACCGAGATGACAGGTGGCATTCCTGTAGTGATCGAAACAAAGGCGGAAGATCAATTTCGTTTGACGGCCAAAGCGCTGCGCGAAAAAATTACTGAGAAAACAAAGCTGCTTATCCTTCCGTTTCCTAATAATCCTACGGGCGCCGTCATGCGCCGAGAACATTTGGAAGAGATCGCACAGGTGGTGCGTGAGCACGATTTAATGGTGCTTTCGGATGAAATTTACAGCGAGCTGACATATGGTTCCCAGCGGCATATTACGTTTTCTAGTATTGACGGCATGGCCGAACGTACGGTGGTTGTCAATGGCTTTTCCAAAACATTTGCTATGACTGGTTGGCGTTTGGGATATGCGTTGGGGCCAGAACCAATAATTAAACAGATGACAAAGCTGCATCAGTATGCGATTATGAGCGCGCCGTCAATGGCACAGTATGCGGCAGTGGAAGCCCTGCGTAATGGCGATTCGGATATTAAGTATATGAGAGATCAGTATGACATGCGCCGCCGTTTGATTGTAGACAGCTTAAATACGATGGGACTATCTTGTTTTGAGCCCGAGGGAGCCTTCTATGTATTTCCCTGTATTAAAAGCACTGGGCTGACATCAGAGGAGTTTTGTGAAAAGCTGATTTATGCAGAGCATGTGGCAGTGGTGCCGGGAAACGCTTTTGGTAATTGTGGAGAAGGCTTTGTACGCGTAGCGTATTCCAATTCGATCAATAACATTACAGAGGCGCTTCATCGTATTCGTCATTTTCTTTCTACTCTTTAATTGCGCAATTTGCTTAGAGCTCGTTTCTCCTGTGTTAGGAAAGAATGCTTTCGCTTTCTGAAAGAGTAACCGTGCGGGAGTTGGGGAAAGAAACTGAGCAGAAATAAAAGGAACAAATATGGAACAGATTGCTTTAACTGGTTGTAAAACGTATCGATATGAAGAAGTACGCGATGCGGTGGATTTTTTATGGGAGAAGCTGTCACTGTCACGGTTCATAAAACCGGGGATGATGGTGGCAATAAAACCGAATCTTGTGATGAAATCCGGTCCGGAGGGCGGTGTGGCGACTCATCCTTTAGTGGTGGCTGCTATCGGTACAAAACTTAAGGAGCTGGGAGCAGACGTTATTGTGGTGGAAAGTCCCGGCGGGCTATACACGCCGCAGGTGCTGCGAATCGTATACGGTGGGTGCGGATATTTGGAGATGTCAGAGAAATATGGGATCCCCCTGAACTTTGATTGTTCCTATATAGAAACGGAAGCACCTCAGGGTATACGATCTCGGCAGTTTCAAATTATCAGTCCGATTTTAAATGCCGACCTGATTGTAGATGTTGCAAAGCTGAAAACACATTGCATGACGGGATTTTCCGGCGCAGTTAAAAATATGTTTGGCACAATCCCGGGACTTATGAAGCCGGAGTTACACTGTCGTTTTCCGGAAAAGCCAGATTTCTGCGAGATGTTGATCGATTTATGCGAGCTGGTTCGTCCGCAGATCTGTTTTATGGATGGTATCATCGGTATGGAGGGAAACGGTCCCACAGGAGGAAATCCGAGATTTGTGGGAGCTTTGCTCGCTGGAACGAATCCTTACGCGCTTGATTTGGCGTGTACGAAGATTATCTCAATGAAAGAACAAAATGCACTTTTGCTGCGTCCAGCGGCGCGGCGAGGGGTTGGTCCGACAAGTATGGACGAGGTAGAGGTTCTGGGCGATCGTTTGGAGAACTTTCAAATTTTGGACTTTCAACAACCAGAATCGCGCACAAGCGATTTTGTGCTTGACTATGTTCCCAAATTCTTGCGCCCAATGGCCAAGAAAATTCTGACGCCGATTCCGAAAATCCGGGAGATCGACTGTATCGGCTGCGGCCGATGTGCGCAAAGCTGTCCGCAGCATACAATCCATATTGAGGATCATACGGCAAAAATCAATTATCAGAATTGTATCCGCTGCTATTGCTGCCACGAAATGTGCCCCGAAAGGGCGATTGATATAAAGCGCTTTTCTCTGTTTAAACTGTAAAGGGGCGAATTTATGGAAATATTGGCACATGCCAAAATCAACCTGACTTTAGATATTGTGGGCAAACGGGAAGAGGATTCGTACCATTTGCTCGATATGGTGATGCAGTCGATTACACTTTCTGATACAGTGGGACTGCAAGAAGAACAAACGGGTGAAATCCGAATTGAATGTCATGATAGCCGCGTTCCAAAGGGACAAGAAAATACAACATACCGAGCGGCGGAGGAATTTTTCCGTGAAGCCGGAATAAAATGTCCGGGACTGCGCATCCGACTGCGCAAATGGATCCCGCCGCAGGCGGGGCTTGGCGGAGGAAGTACAGATGCTGCTGCCGTTTTATATGGACTCAATCGTATGTACGGCGCGAAGCTTTCCCCAGAGCGTTTGCGGCAGATTGGACTGCGTATTGGTGCGGATGTTCCATTCTGTTTGACAGGGGGAACGGCCCGGGTACAAGGTATTGGAGAACGTGTTCTTTCGTTGCGGGATATGCCCGATTGTCCGATTGTGATCTGTAAGCCGACAATCAATGTCAGTACTAGGGAAGCTTATCAGAAATATGATCTTGCTTCGACAGGTCACGCAGCGCATACAGAACGGATGGTAACTGCCATTGATAAGAAGTCTCTTTCTGCCATATGTGATGCTCTCGGTAATCAGTTTGAAGATGTTTTAGATTTGCCGGAAGTAAATACGCTCAAAGAGAGAATGAAAGAGATGGGAGCCATCGGAACAAGTATGACGGGCAGCGGTTCGGTGGTATATGGTATTTTCAGTGATAGAGAACAGGCGGCAGTCTGTGAGAAAACGTTGAAAAAGGAATACCCAGAGACGTTTTTGTGCGAGGTGTGCCGCGAACCAATGCGCGTTATTCCATAACATAAAATTTTTAATTCCAACACCGAATAAAAATGGGCTTTTCTAAAATAGAAATATCATGCATCATGCGACGTGTTGAAAGAATAAGAAAAAGCGGGAGGTTCCTTTTCTCCCGCTTTTTAAATTGTCGCTGAATTTTATATTTCGAATAAATCAATTTGTATAAGAAAGAAGTTTCCCAATATTTTCAGAATTTGTCCCAAATATGGCAGAATAATTTAAACGACCGAAAGCATCTTATCCTTTTGAATGAAATAGTAAAATCGTTGCATCATCGTGGGTCTGTGTGATGATTCCGAGTCTTATGAGCAATCTTAGTCTCGTACACTTTTGTAGAAAATGTGGTCACAGATGCGAAATGTACTTTGTATGATAGTATACGTACGATTTCCGATATTGCTTTCTCAATAATCTCTTTCTATAACAGAAAGTTTATAAAAAGGAGAGAAAAACAAATGTCTTGGAAAAGAAAATTTTTTACCATTTTTCTGGGACAGACCTTCTCGCTGATCGGAAGCTCAGCGGTGCAGTTTTCACTGATTTGGTGGATTTCAAGCGAGACAGGTTCTGCCATTTTAATGGGTCTGGCCGGTATGGCAGCATTCCTTCCGGCTGCGTTATTCAGCCCTGCGGCGGGAGTTGCAGCGGATAGATATGATAGAAAACGTATCTGTATCGCTGCCGATTTATTTATTGGAGCGGTGGCGGCATTGTTTGCCTTGCTTTTATGGAAGTTTAATTTACCTATGTGGACGGCGCTTTTTATTTTATTTTTCCGTGGAATTGGAAACACATTCCATCAGCCTGCCCTTCAAGCGATGATTCCGCAGTTTGTACCGCAGGATCAACTGGTGCGTGTGGGAGGCTGGAGTCAGATGATTTCTTCCGGTTCCTTTTTGCTTGGTCCGGCAATTGGTGCGGCATTGTATGCGGTTCTTCCTCTGCCGGCAATTCTTCTAACGGATCTAGCAGGGGCGTTGATTGCTAGTGGTTTGTTAGCCGCAGTAAAAATAGATCGTCTGCCGCCGGTGGAGCACGCGGAAAAATGTATAAGGAAGGAAATTCAGCAAGGAATAGAAGTTTTTCAAAAGGATAGAGGACTTATGCGGCTGATTTTAGTAGAGACTGTCTGCATGATTTTTTATCTGCCGTTGGCATCTTTTTATCCATTGATGACGAGCAGCTATTTTGGTGCTGATGCATGGCACGGAAGCGTAGTCGAAATCTTGTATGCAGCAGGGATGATGGTTTCAGCAGCGCTGTTTGGAAGCGTTATCCAAGTCAAGCGGCATTTGCTGCTTTCTTATCTTGGATTGTTTGGAGCAGGGATTATATCCGCCGTGTGCGGACTTTTGCCGCCGCAGATGTGGGCGTGGAGTATCTTTGCGGTGGCTTGCGGTGTGCTCGGTGCGTTTGGAAATGTCCACAGCATACCGCTAGTAGCGTATATGCAGCAGACGATAGAACCAGAGAAAATGGGCCGAGCGTTTTCGTTGATTGCGCTGCTTTCGTCACTGACAATGCCGGTAGGACTTTTAGTGGGTTCACCGCTTGCCGAAATTCTGGGGGTACATATGTGGTTTTTAATTGCCGGCTTGGGCATAGCGATAGTGTCTGGAATCGGCATTCTTCTCTATCAGGTGCGGCGTTGCGGTTGACAGGATGGTCTTCGTGTGATAAGATAAAAATAATAACGCAGGAGATTGAGAGTGATGCGGCAAAAAGAGACGCTGGAGCGTCTTAGTTGCTGTGTCGCTCTTTTATTTTATGTTTGGCAGGAGGAATTTTGGAATGGAGAAAAAGTATGTCGTGGCATTAGATGCGGGAACGACCAGCTCACGCTGCATCATTTTTGATCGAGAACAGAACATTATGTCTGTGGCACAGAAAGAGTTCCCCCAGATCTATCCCCAGGCGGGGTGGGTGGAGCATAACCCCATTGAGATTTATGTTACACAATATAGCGTGCTTATCGAGGCGATTGCCCAAATGAACATCGATCCTGAGGAGATTGCAGGTATCGGAATTACAAACCAGAGAGAGACAACCATCGTTTGGGATCGGGAGACGGGACTTCCAGTGTATAACGCCATTGTTTGGCAATGTCGCCGTACAGCGGATATTTGTGAAGAGCTTATGAAAGATCAGGAACTTTGTGATTATATTAAAGAAAACACAGGTCTGGTAGTGGATGCATATTTTTCTGCGACCAAGATCAAATGGATTCTCGACAATATTCCTGAAGCGCGTCAAAAAGCACAAGAAGGAAAGTTGTTGTTCGGTACGGTGGATACATGGCTCATTTGGAAACTGACAAACGGAAAAACGTTTGTTACCGATTATACAAACGCTTCCCGCACGATGCTTTTCAATATTCGTACCCTTGGTTGGGACGAGAGAATTTTGAAGGCCCTGGATATTCCAGAATCGATGCTCCCCGAGGTTTGTGACAGTTCAGAGATATACGGCTATACAAATATTAGTGGCATAGATGTTCCAATTTGTGGAATTGCCGGCGATCAACAGGCGGCATTGTTTGGACAGACATGCTTTGAAAAGGGAAATATCAAAAATACATATGGTACGGGTAATTTCATTTTGATGAATACGGGTGACGAGTTTGTACAGAGCAAAAACGGCCTTGTCACCACCATCGCCTATGGGCTGGACGGTAAGGTAACCTATGCGCTAGAGGGCAGTGTATTCATCGGTGGAGCGGTTATCCAGTGGCTGCGGGATGAAATGCGTTTCTTCACTTCTGCACCCGATGCCGACTATTTCGCAGGAAAGGTAAAAGATACACAGGGAGTCTATTTTGTTCCAGCGTTTACCGGTATGGGCGCGCCACACTGGGATATGTATGCGCGCGGCTCGCTTTTTGGCCTTACCCGTGGTACCACACGCAATCATATTATCCGAGCCGCTCTCGAATCTATTGCCTACCAGTCGAAGGATGTCATCGACGCTATGATGGCTGATACCGGTATGGAGATTAATGAAATCAAGGTGGATGGTGGTGCCAGTGTGAGCGACATCATTATGCAGTTCCAAGCAGATATTACAGGAAAAGTTCTCCGCCGTCCCATTGTTCGAGAGACAACAGCCCTTGGCGCAGCATATCTGGCAGGCCTTGCCGTGGGATTCTGGAAAGATATGGAAGATGTAAAAGATCATTGGTCGCTTGATAAAATTTATGAGCCAAAAATGGACGAAGAAAAGCGTCAAAAGCTTCTGCACGGTTGGGAAATGGCCGTCGCCTGCACAAAGATGTTCCATTCATAATCCAACTGCTTTTTAACAAATAGTTTGTAGGAGGAAGCGCATGAAGTATGAAATTAAAGGCGGAACTTTCCCTGTCGTAATTTGTTATCTAGAAGATGGCGAAAAAGTTGTGACAGAGAAGGGATCAATGGTGTGGCAGTCGCCTAATGTGCAAATGTCAACGAGCGGCGGCGGAGTAGGAAAGATGTTTGCTAAAGCTATTTCAGGAGAGAGTATGTTTCAAAACATCTACACAGCTCAAGGTGGCGCCGGAATGGTGGCATTCGGCTCAAGCTTTCCTGGAAAAATTATTCCGCTTGCCATTACGCCAGATAAAGAAATGGTTGTGCAAAAGAGAGCGTTTCTTGCCTCCGAGGCAGGAGTGGATCTGAATATTCATTTTAATCAAAAATTAGGAGTCGGCTTTTTTGGCGGCGAGGGCTTTATCATGCAAAGACTCTCAGGACAGGGAATGGCCTTCATCGAAATCGACGGTGATTTGATCGAATACGATTTAGCTGCCGGACAGCAGATTTTTGTTGATACGGGAAATGTAGCCGGCTTTGAAGCAAGTGTTTCTATCGATATTCGGCAAGTACCCGGTCTAAAAAATAAAGTACTCGGCGGCGAAGGCTTTTTTCACACTGTTTTGACTGGTCCGGGAAAGATCTGGCTGCAAACTATGCCCATTTCAGGCGTTGCACAAGCCATAAAAGCGTTTATTCCTACCAAAAGTTAATGAGAGAGGGAATCTTTCTCTCTAACGCGTAATGCCATATATTCACGTCCGGGCATAGGAATCTTAGCTTTGCCGCAAAAGGTTCCAAGAGCAGTGATGGTCATGTTCCAAGTATCTATAAGTTCTACCGTATACGGTTTCGGCCCAAAATCGTATTCCCGATACGATGGACGGGAACGGCCGAAGTAAAGCAGATAATAAAAAGCTCCATTTTCAGCGGCTGCGCAGACGTCGTCCCAGTTTCGTTTTATGGGCTTGAGACCATTTCCCGGCGTTTCTTCCAGAAGAGAGCGTAAAAAACGTATCCTGTCTTGGCTTTCTCCGTGCAGCTTGCCGCCGTGGCTCCACCAAATGACGCCGTCCTCACTCAAGTACGTTTCGCCATGACTGCAATAACCGCCGCGCAGCGATGCTTCCCAAAACCGGCGTACAAGTTCCTGACCGCTGATATTTCCCCATCCATGGGGAAGATTCCCCTCATAACAGATTTCATCCAGAATGACGGGTTTGCGGTAGCGGGCGCGGTATTCGTCCGTCAGCTCGGCGCATTTATACACGTCTTGTCGCTGGATGCAGCAGTGTGTGATCCAAGGTGCAGAGTAATCGTAAAATCCAAAACAGTTGTGGATGGAACGCAGCCGGCGATAAGGATCATATTGGCAGAAGATGGAAGCGATGCGTTCCCAGTCGGCAGTGGTTTTCTTCTTCATTAGGTCGTATTCGTTGGCAAGGCTCCACCAAACGTTTCGGTATGCCGCAAATCGGGAGATCAGATAACGAATATACAGGTCGTCTTCTTCGGCGCTCATTTCAGAGAAGCCCCATCGGTCATAAGGATGCATAACGATGATGTCGGCTTCGATCCCCAGTGCCATCAGATCTTGGATGCGTTGTTCGATGTTTTGAAAATGTTGCGGGCAAAATCGTTTGAAATCCCATCGATTTTCGGGGTTATCCGGTTTAAATTCCATGAAGTTGTCGTGGCAGATTCCAGCTACGCTACAAGGAGTGCCTTCATAGGGGAAAGTAATAGGATCAGCAAAATTAAAGTCATAATGCTTGGGAAAAACACAGAATCTGATTTTATTGAAATAGCCATGTGAAAGTGTCTCAAGCGTTTTCGTCTGGAGTTCATAAGGTTGGTGCGTCCACGCGTAGCAGGTTGTTCCTACAGGATAGTAGGGTGTTCCGTCGGCATAAGCAAAGTGGAAGTCACCGCAGATACGTACAGGTCCATGGTTTTTTCCGTGCGCGGGTGAAACGGAAAAGGAACCCGTTAGGGGAGCAGTAAAACAGCTGCCTGTTATGATAAATGTGTATTCTTCAGGAAAAGAGGGCATAAAGCGCACCCGATAGATTCCGTCGCCGTCGTAGAATCCCTGTGTACGGCATGTCTCATTTTTGCTGGAGAATTCGCCCCAAACACTGTAATCCGTAAACGGATTTCCATCGCAGCGTCCCGTGACAGCAATTTCAAATACGTCCCACTGTTCAACCTGATTGGAGTAAGAAAAACTCATTTTATATCCGTCCTTTTATCTAAGATGAGAGATTTGTAAAAATTCAAGATTTTTAAAGAGAAAACGGGACCGCGAACCGTCTGCGGCCCCGTTTTGTTATGAAAGGAAACTTTTTAGAAAATATGATATGATACAATCACACTGGCAAAAACAATAGACACCATGGAGAGCAGCTTGATAAGAATGTTGATTGACGGACCAGAAGTATCCTTAAATGGATCACCTACCGTATCGCCAACAACAGCAGCCTTGTGCGCCTCACTGCCTTTACCGCCATGTGCGCCGCCTTCGATATACTTTTTGGCGTTATCCCAAGCACCACCGGAGTTGGCCATCATAACGGCAAGAATAAATCCAGAAACAGTCGCACCACCAAGCATACCGCAAATGCCGTTGACGCCAAGAATAAGTCCGATAAGAATGGGCGCGATGACGGCAAGAATTGCCGGCGGCAACATTTCTTTCTGTGCTGATTTGGTACAGATATCGACACAGGTGGCGTAGTCTGGTTCTTCACTGCCCTCTAGCAGTCCTTTTATCTCGCGGAATTGTCTGCGTACTTCTACCACAATGCTCTGTGCCGCGCGGCCTACTGCATCCATCGTCAGCGAAGCAAACAAGAACGGGAGCACGCCGCCTACAAATAACCCAATAAGTACAGGCGGGTTGATGATACTCAGTTCAAACGAAAAGTCGGGATCGATGATCTGAACCTCTGCGATAAAGGATGCGATAAGGGCGAGAGCAGTTAAAGCGGCAGAACCAATCGCAAATCCTTTGCCTGTAGCGGCTGTAGTATTTCCTAGGGAATCGAGAGCATCGGTGCGTTCGCGCACATTTTCACCCAGACCGGCCATTTCCGCAATACCGCCTGCATTATCGGCCACAGGGCCATAAGCATCGGTGGCGAGGGTAATGCCCAAAGTAGAGAGCATTCCCACAGCCGAAAGCCCTACACCGTAAAGTCCCTGATTAAATGTCGCGTCGCCGATACTGCCGCTGCCTCCGGAAACACTGTAACTGATAAGTATCGATACGCTTACAATCACGACCGGCAGCACCGTAGAAAGCATTCCAAGAGAGAGTCCACCGATAATCACAGTGGCCGGACCGGTCAGCGAAGTTTTGGCTAGATTTTGCGTAGGTTTATAAGTGTCGGAAGTAAAATATTCAGTAGTTAAACCGATAAGTATACCGGCAATTAGGCCAGTAAGAATGGCGATATAAAAGCCGATTTTGTCGGAACCTAGACCAAAATAAATCAATGGAAAGGCGGCAATCGCAACGATCACACCGCTGATCCAAGTGCCGCGCCGCAAAGCGGAAAGCAAATTTTTCTGGGAAGCGCCCTCTTTTGTACTGACAAAGAAAGTGCCGACAATAGAGGAGAGAATCCCAATAGCTGCCATGACAATCGGGATAGTTACACCAGAAAAGCCCAGACCAGCCGCCACAGCCAGCGCTGCAGTAGAAATAATGGATCCTACATATGATTCATAAAGATCGGCTCCCATCCCAGCCACGTCGCCCACATTATCACCCACATTATCGGCAATAACGGCGGGATTGCGTGGATCGTCCTCCGGAATGCCGGCTTCCACTTTGCCCACAAGATCCGCTCCAACGTCCGCGGCTTTGGTAAAAATGCCTCCGCCGACACGCGCAAACAGAGCCATGGACGAGGCGCCCATTCCGAAAGTAAGCATCGCCGATGTAATAGACTGAATTTGTTCAGCTTCCGGCAAAGCACGGTAGAACCATTTCAGAAAGTAGTACCAGAAAGAGATATCAATAAGGCCAAGCCCAACCACAACAAAGCCCATGACAGCGCCAGAAGAAAAAGCGATTTTTAATCCGGCATTGAGGCTGGTTTGTGCAGCGTTTGCCGTGCGGGCATTGGCAGAGGTTGCAATTTTCATGCCGATAAACCCGGAAAGTCCGGAAAAGAAGCCTCCTGTCAAGAAAGCAAACGGAACAAAAATAGTTAAAAATCCTGTTAGAGCTAGGCAGAGAAGGATGACAAACATGACGGCAAAGAAAATAATAACACCTGTGTACTGGCGTTTTAAGTAAGCGTTAGCGCCTTTGCGCACCGCCATAGAGATACTCTTCATCTTCTCGTTGCCTTCGGGAGAACGGAGAATTCTGCCGGCAAGAAATGCGGCATACAGCAGAGCAATCACAGCGCCTACCGGTGCTAAAAATGTAAGACTCATAAATAATCCCTCCTAAGCTTCAATTTATCTCAAGATTACCACTATTTGTTAAAAATTTCAATACATTTTATACAAAAAATTCTTGTCTATCAAAAAATTGCAGAAAAAGAGGAATAAAGAGAATTTTTACAGTCCTTCTAGACGGAAAGAGGGAACATAATTTGATTTGGCAGAAGAACGCTCCTGTACAAAGCCATCCAAATCGAGGGTAAAGAGGTATGCTTCCACCTTTTCATATTCCCGTTTTGTAATTTTCCGGTTGATTTCCGGAAAATCGGAAGATCGCCCGCAGGGGATGTACTGAGCCATCAAACTGACAAGGACACCCTGCGGCAAGTTTTGTTTCAGCCAGTCGAGAACGGCAATAGAATTTCTTGTGTTTCCCGGAAGAATAAGATGACGCACGATCGTTCCACGCTGAAGGATTCCCTCTTGCATCTGGACTGGACCTGTCTGTCGGGCCATTTCCAAAATAGCCGCCTGTGCCGTTTCCACATAATTTTCCGCCCCTGAATACCGCGCAGCCGTGGCATTATCCGCATATTTCATGTCTGGCAGGTAGATATCGATAGCACCGTCAAGCAGCCGGAGTGTCTCCAACGATTCGTAACCGCCGCAGTTATATACCACAGGAATCGATAGCTTTGCCATTTCTAACGCCTTTAGAATGGGAAGGGCAAAGTGCGTCGGATTGACAAGATTAATGTTATGTGCACCCTGCGCTTCCAGTTTTTTAAAAACATCAGAAAGCTCCTTGGGTGAGAGACATTTTCCCACAGCGCGTTCGGTGCTGATTTCATAATTTTGACAGAACACGCACTGTAACGAGCAGCCGGTAAAAAAAACGGCGCCCGAACCGTTTTTTCCGCTGATGCACGGTTCCTCCCAAAAATGAAGCGCTGCACGGGCTACAACGGGATCTGCGCCCATTTTGCAAAACCCGTTTCCATATTCGGCTTCTCGCAAAGCTCCGCACTCACGGGGGCATTGCATACAATGTTCTATGCGCATCCGTCCTCCTCCTTTCTGCAGATGAAGGCGGCCAAGCTGCCGCGCTGGGAACCCATGAAACGGTGGGAATAAAGAAGATCCGAATGACATTTTGTGCACAGGCGCGCACAGGAAATGTTTTGTGCGGGAATTCCCGCAGCCATTAAAACGCGGCGGTTGCATTCCCAAAGATCCAAAAAGTATTTTCCATTGGCAGCCGGATGAACAAAATCGATGGGATTTAGCTCCTCCATTGCTAAAAACTGTTCCGCTACGGGCGTGTCTACCTCATAGCATTCCGGTCCGATAGATGGTCCAATCCCCACAACAAGATCCTCTGGTTTAGAAGAAAATTCTTCTGCCATACGCTGAACCATCACAGCGCCGATTCGTCCCACGGTTCCACGCCACCCGGCGTGGGCAGCTCCTACTGCCTGCGTTCGTTTGTCGGCAAAGAGCAGGGGGACACAGTCTGCGTAATATGTCACGAGTGTCAGACCCTGTGTGTTAGAACATAAACCGTCTACACTATCTCTGTCTCGCGGACGGGTAAATCCCAGCCCTGCGTGCTGCTGTGAGACGCGGCGGATAATGGTATGGTGATCCTGTGAAGAGGCCGTCAGATTTTGCATATTAAACCCGGCGGCATCGCAGAACCTTCGGTAGTTTTCCCAAACGTTTTTCTCATCGTCTCCACGTCGGAACCCAAGATTCATACAAGAAAAGCACCCTTCGCTCACACCGCCCAAACGTGTAGAAAAAGCGTGGCGTACAAATGGCAGCGCGTCAAATGCAGGAAAGGTCAGAAAAGGCACGCCGTTTTTTTCATTCCAGTTCATATTTCCAGTAGTCATCACAGAGATTACCTCCTTTACTTATATGCAGATATATGCAGAAAAAGCTCCCCACGGCGGGGAGCTTTCACTTTTAAAAAGTCTTTGCAAAACTTTTGCTACTTTTCTAGAGACTGAAGCTGATTGGGCAAGCCCTGAGAAGCGTCCGGTTCTGCAGCAGAGGGTTGTTTTGTTTTTTCGTCAAAAGGCAGAAACGCCCGTTTAACGATAAGTCCTTCATATTTCAATTTGAATTGCAGGCGGCCCGTAAATTTTCGTCCACAGCCGGGGCATTCAAATTTTGCCCGAAAGCTTTTGTTTCGCATCTCCCATTCGGTTAAGCGGCGGGCATGACGCCCACACTCGTCGCAGTGAAATACCATATCGCTCCGTTTGATGAGCGGGTTTGTCAGATCGCAGACAATTACAGTTTTAAATTGTATTTTGCGATAAAATTCCGCATCAGCCGTTTCTAAAAAGCTGAGAAGTTTTTGTTTGTCATACACTTTCCGCAAGCAGCGAAGAGAGAGCAAGCTGTCATCTAAAGCGCGGTGATGTTCAAAATCCCCCTCATCGACATCCAAAAGCTGAGCGGCGGCCGAAAGACCCATCTGTTTGCCCGGATCATAAGAAAGCTGTGATTCGCAGTATTGTTGCAAATTGATATACTGATTGAGAAAGGGAATCCTTTCGTTTCCGCCGAAATAGCGGCAGTTTTCGATCAGCGACAGGATGTCAGAAGTGCCCCAGGTTAGGATTGGCGCGCCGTCGGACCATTTACGAAATCGGCTGACCGCCTGCATAAATAGTACGCCGTCTGAGAGATCTTCGTTGGAAATATTTGTGAGCGTCACAATTTTTCCGCTGATTTTCTTTCCTACCTGCGGGCGGATCAGCTCCTCGAAAGTATCGAGTATCTCGAGCCGTTCATCCACCTTCACCGCACCGAATTCGATAATTTCGTTGATAAATCCATGCAGGCGACGGCTATATGTGCCGTTCCACTCCAAATCAAGTATCACAAAATTCATGCGGCGTTCCTCATTTGACAGATAGTTACCTTATTTTTTCTTAAGCATTTTCATGCGCTGTTCCTTGTTGAGGATCATTTTCCTCATGCGAATGCTCTTGGGCGTTACCTCGACCAGTTCGTCGTCGGTAATAAATTCCAAACACTGCTCAAGACTCAGGATGGTTGGCGGTGTAAGTTTGAGCGCGTCGTCAGAGCCGGAAGCACGCGTGTTGGTGATATGCTTTTTCTTACACACATTCACTGTAATGTCTTCGGCTTTCGGGCTGGCGCCTACAATCATTCCTTCATAGACCTCAGTTCCGGGGCCGATAAAGAGTTTGCCACGCTCTTGGGCAGCATACAGACCGTAGGTAACAGATTCGCCCGTTTCATGTGCTACAAGCGATCCCTGTGGGCGCTGAAGAATATCCCCCTTATAAGGTTCGTAACAATCGAAGATGTTATTCATAATTCCGTTGCCATTTGTGTCGGTGAGAAATTCGGAGCGATATCCCATTAGTCCACGGGCCGGAATTTTAAACTCCAAATGTGTTACGCCGGTATCACGCGTGCCCATATTCATAATTTCGGCTTTGCGGGAGCCCAGCTTTTCCATTACAGCGCCGACGTAATTGTCAGGGACTTCGATCATCAGCAGCTCGATAGGCTCTCTTCTTTTTCCGTCAATTTCCTTGTAAATCTCGTTTGGTCGCGATACTTGGAACTCATTTCCTTCGCGGCGCATTGTTTCGATCTGTTTGGTGTTTTGTTGTTCT